>CASDUO010000016.1 GCA_949284065.1 uncultured Bacillota bacterium | reverse complement strand
ATACTCCTTTTGGTTGTTGTTTTTTTGATCGAAAACATTATATCAAAGTATCTCTCTCTTTATCTTTTATTCTGTAACATATGTCTTATCACATTACAAATTTTCAATAATACGGAGCTTTACTTATACGAAGATCAACGGCCTCGGTGTCATACGCCAAGATCCCGTATCTTCCATATGGCGATAGCAGATGTTTTTGAGGCAGCATAACAAAAATAAATATACATGAAAGAGAATAAATAATTTGTGTCAAATCTAATGACATGCCCGATATTTTTTGTTAAAATTTACAAAATGACGAGAGTATTGTAGACCGTCGATTTTTATTTCGCGGGTGTTTTGTTAGTTGGAGGTGTTGTTTTGAGGCAGGAGTGGAGCAACAAGTTCGGATTTATTTTGGCAGCGATAGGTTCTGCTGTGGGGCTGGGAAATATATGGAGATTTCCGTATATAGCCGGTGAAAACGGAGGCGGAGCTTTTTTATTGCCCTATTTTTTTGCAATAATAACTGCAGGTATCCCTATACTCATACTGGAATATACCATAGGAAAGAGATACAAGGCGGGAGCACCTGTGTCTCTTGCGAGGATAAACAAGAGATTTGAATGGGTAGGGTGGCTGCAGGTAATGGTAGCGTTCATGATAACCATATATTATTTCGCTATCGTGGTATGGTGTGTGAGCTATATCGGATTCGCCTTCACTCAGGCATGGGGCGACGATCCCAGCTCTTTCTTTGTAGAGTATCTCGGCCTTACGGCATCGGGAACGGAGCTTGGAGGCATACAGACCAATCTGATACTGCCATTCATTTTAGTATGGGCAGTGACAGCGGCCATAATGTACAGCGGTATAAAGAAAGGTATAGAGAAGGCATGCAAGATATGCCTTCCCGTACTGCTTGTAATGGTGTGCATATTGGTAGTGAGAGGTATAACTTTGCCGGGGGCGGCAGACGGACTGAACTATATGTTCGCGCCTCAGTGGAGCGCACTGACGGATCCCAGCGTCTGGGTGGCTGCCTACGGTCAGATATTCTTCAGCCTTTCTGTGGGATTCGCCATAATGGTCTCATATTCCAGCTATCTGCCGAAGGAGACCGATGTGGTCAATACCGCATTCATAACTGCTACGGCCAATCACGGGTTTGAGATCTTTGCAGGTATAGGCGTATTTTCCATAATAGGATATATGGCCCTTTCCCAGGGAGTCCCGGTGGAGGATGTGGCAGGCAGCGGAGTGGGTCTCGCATTCATGACTTTCCCTACGGCCATAAGCACATTGCCTGCCCTCAACGCTCTGTTCGGAGTATGTTTCTTCGGAGCTCTGCTGACTGCGGGGATAACTTCCCTCATATCCATAATACAGGCAGTAGTTACCGGCATACATGACAAATTCGATGTGGCTTATAAAAAAGCGGTCACCATAGTTCTGGTGCCGGCGTTCCTCCTGAGCATGCTGTTCATAACGGGAGCAGGACTCACCATACTGGATATCGTCGATGCCTTTACGAACCAGATAGGCATAGCGGCGTGCGGACTCCTGGAGGTGCTCCTCATATGCTGGTTCTTCGATCCTGAAGTCCTGAGGAAGGAAGCTAACGAGTTTTCCAACTTCAGCGTAGGCAAGTGGTGGACATATTGTCTGAAAATAGTCACGGTGGTCATGTTGGGTGTCATGACCATACTGAACACCATAACCTTCATAACAGAGGGATATGGCGGATATTCGAGCCTGGATATAGGGATCTACGGATGGGGGACTATAGCCATAATAGTCATAGTCGCAGTGATCCTCACAGGGATGAAAGGAAAGGACGGATACAGAGATCTGTCCAAGATAGCTGCAAAGGAGGGCAAATAAGATGGAAACGAGCGCAATAATAATCATGGTAATCGGATGCGGAGCCCTTTGGGGAGGATGTGCTTGGGCCTCCGTGTATAATTACAGATACAATAAAAACAAAAAGAAAAACGAAGGGTAGATCTGTACCCGGACAGATTTTGCAAGATGACATCTCCGGCAGGCGGAAGCTTGCCGGGGATTTGTTTCTACATAAAAAATCATATGGATGAGAACGGAAAGGGCAAAAATGGGCCGAAGGACCATAAACATTGATAAAACACCGATTTTCATGATATAATTCCTCATTGTGTACAACAACATCACCGTGGATACACGGAAACTGCCGCAGGGTCCCCTGCGGATATCATGCAAGGCACCCGGGAAGCGCAGCCATGGCTGGAGGAGGATACGGCCATACCGGGTGTGTGAGGAGAAAGATATGAATAACAGAGTTGAGAAGGCATTGGAAAACCATAAAAAGGGATATAACTGTGCACAGTGTGTAGCATGTGCTTTTGCAGATAAGTACGATTTGCCTGAAAAGGATGTATTCAGGGCTGTGGAAGCTCTCGGGTTCGGCATGGGCGATATGGGAACATGCGGAGCGGTAAGTGCCATGGCCGTAGTCTCGGGGCTGGTTTTAAGTGACGGAGATCTGGATAAACCGGGCAGCAAAAAAATCAATTATAAGAAAATGAAAGAGATGACGGCGAAGTTTGCGGAAAAGAACGGCTCCATAATCTGTAGAGAACTGAAGGGTGTGGACAGCGGAGAGGTACTGCGCAGCTGCAACGGTTGTATAGAGGATGCTATCATGATCGCCGAAGAATGTCTTTTCCCCGAGGGATAGGGGAACCTATGTAGTAACAAGGGAATGGTGGAATATGAACAGTAAAAAATACGCAAACACATATTATGAATTCAGGGAGATAAACAATCTGAAAGAGCTGGTAGACAGTTCAGCGGAGCTTTATGGAAGCAGTCCGGCATTCCAGGTCAAGGAGCAACCGGGCGGAGAATATGTACCGGTGAGCTACGATCAGTTCAGAGTGGATATTTACGGACTGGGGACCGCACTGCTCAAGAAAGGCATGAAGGGCAAAAAGATAGCGGTGATCGGTGAAAACAGCTATGAGTGGGTAGTGGCGTACCTTGCAGTGACGAACGGTGTAGGCGTGGCAGTGCCCTTGGACAGAGAACTCCATATAAAGGATATCGCAGGACTCATGGCGAGGGCGGAAGTCAGTGCAGTGATACATTCCAGGAAAACGGCCAAGCTCATAAACGATGTTATGGAAGAACTGAAAGAACTGGGATATGACGGACTGGAGCTGGTAATCGACATGCAGGCCGACGAGGATGGACGAGATGGAGTCTCCATGAAGAAGCTCGTGGAAGAGGGCAAAGAGGCCGTCAACGGAGGAGATCTTTCATATAAGGATACAGAAATAGACGACGACGCCATGTGCGCTCTGCTCTTCACCTCCGGGACGACGGGAAGAGCCAAGGGCGTGATGCTTTCCCACAGGAATATAGCTGCCAACGTGTACAACATGTCAAAGTATGTGAATGTAACAGGCGGGACGGGGCTTTCGGTGCTTCCCATGCATCATACCTATGAGCTCACCTGCCATATTTTCACTGGATTGTATCAGGGTATAGATATAGCCATATGTGAGGGACTCAAATATATAATCAAAAACATGCAGGAATCCGGAGCAACGGTCATGTTAGGGGTGCCGCTGGTGTTCGAAACGCTTCATAAACGTACTATGAGGACTGCAGAACAGTCAGGTCAGCTGCCCAAGATGCTCAAGGCCATGGCTCTATCCAAAAAATTCAAGCTATATAACAAGCCGGCAGTGACGAAGAAGATGTTCAAAGCTTTCCATGACGTGCTGGGGAACAATATGAATCAGTTCATAGCAGGAGGCGCAGCGATAAATCCCAAGATAATAGAAGATTTCGAGGCTATGGGATTGCCTATGATGCAGGGGTACGGCATGACGGAAAACGCTCCGATCATCGCGGTGAATCGGGATAGATACAGTAAGCCCGCATCTGTTGGCCAGGCCATGCCGGGAACAGAGATCAGGATCGTGGACAAGGATGAGAAAGGCATGGGCGAGATAATATGCAAAGGCCCGTCGGTGATGTTGGGATATTACAACGACCCGGAAGAAACAGCCAAAGTGCTCGTAGACGGATGGCTTTATACAGGGGACTACGGATATATGGACGATGAAGGGTTCCTATATATAAGCGGCAGGAAAAAGAATGTGATCGTTACGAAGAACGGGAAGAACATTTTTCCTGAAGAGATCGAGGCGTTGCTTTTGGAGTCGGGGTTCATACAGGAAGTTCTGGTCCACGGCGTAGACGGAGGCAAAGGTGGAGACACCATAATAAAGGCGGAGGTATACCCGGACTTTGAGAGGGTTGCCGAGGTAAAAGGTGATATAACGGATGATGAATTGAGAGAATTCATAGGAGAGATAATAGAGGAGACCAATGAGAGGACTCCCCTTTACAAGAGAGTCAAGCGCTTCTCCATAAGGAAGACGGAATTTGAAAAGACCACCACCAGAAAGATAAAGCGCTATTCTGCAGTAAACTGGAGTAACGGTGAGGAGGATGAAAAAAATGCTGAGCAATGAGGAGTACAGGGCATTGAAAGAAAAAGAAATGCGCTACGCCGAGGGAGTGGTGGCCGGTATACAGGCTGACACGAGTCCTTTCGTGTACTACAAAGAATCACGGCCTATAACCGATTTGAAGCAGTTCCTGGAAAGCAGTGTAAAGCTTTACGGGAGCAACGTGGCATTTTATCAGAAGGAAAAAAGAGGCGGAGAGTATAAGACTGTAACCTATGACCAGGCATATGAAGATATAAACGCCCTGGGGACGGTCCTTACGGATATGGGACTGCAGGGAAAAAGGATAGCGGTCATAGGAGAGAACTGCTACAAGTGGGCGGTCTCATATTTTGCTGTGATCTGCGGCGTAGGTACGGTGGTGCCTCTGGATAAGGAACTGAATGAGAGCGAATTGGAACAGCTTTGTGAAAAAGGCAAAGTGGAAGCTGTCATATTCACCGACAGGTTTGAAAAAACATTCGAAAATATAAAGGAAAGATCCGGCGGCAGGATCAGCTGCCTCATAAACATGGGGCTGCCTGAATCTCCCCGCAGAGGTGGAACGAAAGAAGAAAAAGAGGGCATATGTTCCTGGAACGGGCTGGTAGAGAGAGGAACTGATCTGATGGCATCGGGTGACAGGAGATTCCTTGACGCACAGATATCGAGAGACGAAATGAGTGTCCTGCTTTTCACGTCCGGCACCACGGGAGTATCGAAAGGAGTCATGCTTTCCCACGGGAATTTAGTCGAGGACGTCATGGCTTCCCCCACTGTGCTGAAGGTGAACTCATGGGACATATTTTTCTCTGTGCTTCCCATACATCACACATACGAATTCACCAGCGGACATCTCATCCCTTTGTATAAAGGGGCGGCCATAGCATATTGTGAGGGACTGAAACAGATCACCAAGAATCTGGAAGAGGTGAAGCCCACTATGTTTTTGGGAGTGCCGGTGCTCTTCGAGACCCTGTACAAAAAAATATGGAAAAACGTACAGAAGATGGGCAAAGAGGACACTCTGAAAAAAGCCATAAAGATAAACAACAAACTCAAAAAAATAGGGATCGACCTGAGCAAAAAACTTTTCAAGGACATACACAAGGTATTCGGTGGAAGGATGAGGCTCATGATCGTAGGCGGTGCAGCCATAAACCCGGAGATACTGGACGGTATCAGGGATTTCGGCATCAACGCTCTGCAGGGATACGGGCTCACGGAGTGTTCTCCCATGGCGGCCCTCAATCCGGATCAGGCTCCCAAACCCTCGTCCATAGGTGTATGTTTCCCGGGATTCGAGATGAAGATACAGGACGCCAACGAGGAGGGCATAGGAGAAATATGTGTCAAAGGCGGCCACGTCATGCTCGGTTACTACGAAATGCCGGAAGAGACGAGAAAGGTCATAGACGAAGACGGCTGGTTCCATACGGGAGACCTGGGTTACTGTGACAGTGAAGGGTATTTCTATATAACCGGCAGACAGAAAAACGTCATAATAACCAAGAACGGCAAGAACGTATATCCTGAGGAGCTTGAGTACTACATCAATAACATAAGCTTCGTGCAGGAATCCATGGTATTCGATGATACCGGGGAAAAAGGAGACGACACCATAATATGCGCTGCTGTAAAACTGGATAGCGAGGAAGTGGCGGAGATGTTCCCCGGAGCAAGCGACGAAGAGGTGGAAAAGCGGCTGAACGAAGAAATAGACAAGATAAACAAAGAACAACCTCTCTTCAAGAATATAAGAAAGGTGATAGTGAAGGAAAACGAGTTTGAAAAGAACACATCCAAAAAAATAAAGAGATTCGCTGCCGCAAACAAAGAGAAGTAGCGAAGCGCACATCCCAATAAGGGGTATGAAGGAAAAGAGTACGACGAAAGATAATGATGTGGAGGTAAAAAATGCAGAAAGTCCATTATCCGAGAGTAACGGTAGATCTGAAAAAACTCAGGAACAACATAGAACAGATGGTGAAGCGGGCCGGCGAAAAAGGCATAGAGGTGGCCGGAGTCATAAAGGGATGCACCGGACTTCCTCTCTGTGCCAAAGAGTTTGCCGAAGGCGGATGTGCATATATAGCATCATCGAGACTGGAACAGATAAGAGACGCAAAGGAAGCTGGGATAAAGACTCCAATGATGCTCATAAGAGTGCCCATGTTAAGCGAGGTGGACGAAGCTGTCGAGTTGACCGAATACAGTCTGAACAGTGAGATAGAGGTGCTCAAAGCTTTAGACCGGGCAGCAGGCAGGCAGGGAAAGGTGCATAAGGTCATTTTGATGGTGGACCTGGGCGATCTCAGGGAAGGCTTTTGGGAAGATGAGGAGCTCATGGAAGCTGCCCTCATGGTGGAAAACGATCTCCAGAACCTGGAACTTGCAGGTGTGGGAACTAACCTGGGATGCTACGGTTCTGTAGCGGCAACTCCGGAAAAGCTCAGTGAGCTGGTGGATAAGGCAGAAATGATAGAGGCTGAGATAGGAAGGAAGCTGGACATCATATCGGGCGGGGCGACCAGCTCCATACCCAGGATACTGGAAGATAACATGCCCGAAAGGATAAACATGCTCAGACTGGGCGAGGGCATCATACTGGCTAAGGATCTGAAAGACCTTTACGGATATGATATGAGCTATATGTATCAGGACGCTTTCACACTGGAGGCCGAAGTCATCGAAGTGAAAGTGAAAGCCAGCCATCCTATAGGCGAGATCATGTTCGATGCCTTCGGTAAAAAGCAGGAATACGAAGATATAGGAATGAGAAAAAAAGCCCTTCTGGCAATAGGGAAAGTGGATTACGCTTTCCCCGATGACATCTTTCCGAGAGATGAGGGCGTAAGGATATTGGGTGCATCGAGCGATCATACCATATTGGACATAGAAGAAGCTAAAAGAGATATAAAAGTAGGTGATATAATGCAGTTCGATCTGTGTTATGCCACCATAGTATATGTGACGAATTCAGCCAATGTAGATATAGTTTATGTATAAAAGCGGAGACGTATACAGATTTCCTGAAAGGAGAAGAGAAAATGGCAGATGAAACTTTGCTTACCCAGGAGGGTTATGACCGATTGAAAGCGGAGCTGGACGAACTGGTGACCAAAGAAAGGATGGAGGTCGCAGAGAGGATCAAAGAGGCGAGAGCTTACGGAGACATAAGTGAGAACGCTGAATATGATGCAGCGAAAAATGAGCAGGCGGAGCTTGAAGAGAGGATAAACAAGCTTGAAGCCATGCTGAGGCAGGCAAAGATAATCGGAGACGAAAAGACGGCCAGGGGGAAAGTCAGTATAGGAAGTAAAGTCACCGTGAGAGAAGGAAAAAAGAAAGCCGAACTGGAATATATAATAGTGGGGGCCACCGAAGCAGATCCGTTTGAAGGAAAGATATCGAACGAATCGGCTGTGGGAGGCGCTCTCATAGACCATAAAGTGGGAGACGTGGTGGATGTAGACGCCCCCGGAGGAAAGGTCAGGTATGAGATACTGAAAATAAACAAGTGGAAAGGTTGACCGATAGGCGTGATCGAAGCTGTATGGAGTAAGAACAGAGAGGTAGTATTATGAGTGATGATATAAACAGGAACGGTAATTGCGGGACAGGAGAAATGACCGAAGAGAACCTGACAGAACAGAGACAGATAAGGAGACAAAAACTCAGAGATCTGCAGGAAGCGGGCAGGAATCCCTTCCTTGTGGAAAAGTGGGATCAGGACAGCTTTTCCCAGACCATAAAGGACGATTTTGAAAATTATGACGGCAAGGAAGTATCCATAGCCGGCAGGATGATGGCCAAGAGAGGCATGGGCAAAGCTTCTTTCATAGACATACAGGATCGTGAGGGGAGGATACAGTGCCATGTGAAAAAGGACATTTTGGGTGACGAGGAGTATAAATGGTTCAAGACCTATGATATAGGCGATATCCTTGGCATAGTGGGAACCGTGTTCAAGACCCAGAGAGGGGAGATCACTGTAGAGGTGAAAAAACTTGTCCTGCTCACTAAGTCTCTCCAGGTGCTGCCGAACAAGTGGCACGGTCTCAAGGACACTGATATAAGATATCGTCAAAGATATGTGGACCTCATCATGAATCCTGAGGTCAAGGAGCTTTTCGTAAAAAGAGCTTCAATAATAAAAGAGATAAAGAGAGTCCTAGAAGAGGATTTCGGCTATCTTGAAGTGGATACGCCCATATTGACGACCATTGCAGGCGGAGCCAATGCGAGACCTTTTGAGACCTATCACAATACCCTCCATCTTGACATGAAACTGAGGATATCCAATGAGCTCTATTTGAAAAGACTCACCGTCGGCGGACTTGACAGAGTATATGAGATGGGCAAGATGTTCAGGAACGAAGGTATGGACAAGAACCATAATCCGGAGTTCACATCCATGGAATGCTACATGGCTTACGGCAATATGGAGGATACCATGGAAGTAACTGAACAGGTAGTGTCCAAGGCTGCTATAGCCGCCAACGGATCTCCGGTGATCGAGTACCAGGGCAAGACTTTCGACCTTACGCCTCCGTGGAGGCGGCTCAGCATGGCTGACGCCGTGAAGGAGATCACAGGAGTGGATTTCTCAAAAATAGATACGGATGAGGAAGCGAGAAAAGAAGCAGCGGCCTACGGTATGGATGAAGATGAACTGAAAGATATGAGCAGAGGTCTCATATTGGCGGAAATGTTCGAAAGATACTGCGAAGACGTTCCCGGCTATCTGGATGGGCCGGTATTCGTGACGGGCCATCCTGTGGAGATATCACCTCTGTCAAAAAGAGACCCGGAAGATCCCAGGATTACGAGAAGGTTTGAAGCATATGTGAACGGGTGGGAAATAGCAAATGCATTTTCCGAGCTCAACGATCCTATAGACCAGTATGAAAGATTCAAAGAGCAGCAGGCACAGCTCGATGCAGGAACCGACGACGAGGCCCATCCCATGGATGAAGATTTCGTAAACGCCCTCGAGGTGGGACTGCCGCCTACGGGAGGTCTCGGTATCGGTATAGACAGAGTCATAATGCTGGTGACCAACGCTCCCACTATAAGGGACATAATCCTCTTCCCCACAATGAAGCCTTTGGACAAAAAGGACGGAGGGGAGAAAGAGGAGCGCAGGACGGCAAAGGCTGAGGTTCCGGAAATAGATTTTTCCAAAGTCAAGATAGAGCCCCTCTTTGAGGAAACGGTGGACTTCGATACTTTCAGCAAGTCGGATTTCCGGGCCGTGAAGATCAAGGAGTGCGAGACGGTACCGAAGAGCAACAAACTCCTGAAATTCGTCCTGGACGACGGCACCGGCAGGGACCGTGTGATATTGAGCGGTATAAGTGAGTATTACGAGCCTGAGGAGCTGGTAGGGAAAACAGCGATAGCCATAGTGAACCTGCCTCCGAGAAAGATGATGGGGATAGATTCCGAGGGGATGCTCATTTCGGCCGTACATGAGGAGGATGGGAAGGAAGGCCTGAATCTCCTTATAGTAGACGATAAGATCCCGGCAGGAGCGAAGTTGTATTGATGGATCAGGGGCAATGGGGATGGAAAAACAAATATGTAAAGGAATACAGGGAAAACATATGACGGTAAAAGATTTTTTCAGGAACACGGCAGAATATGCTGGTAAAGATGTTATGGTGGAGGGTTGGATCAGGACCAACAGAGGCTCCAACAAATTCGGATTTATAGAACTCAATGACGGGTCCTTTTTCAGATCGGTACAGGTAGTATACGAGGAGGAAAAGCTGGACAACTTCAAAGAAGTTTCAAAGTTTCCCATAGCTGCTGCGATACGAGTGGAGGGTACGTTGGTGCTGACGCCGGATGCAAAGCAGCCTTTCGAGATAAAGGCGGACAATGTGGAACTGCTGGCAGGCTCCGACCCTGACTATCCGCTGCAAAAGAAGAGACACAGCATGGAGTATCTGAGGGAGATCGCCCATCTGAGACCCAGGAGCAATACTTTCAGCGCAGTGTTCAGGGTTAGATCTTTGGTCGCCTATGCCATACACAAGTTTTTTCAGGAAAGGAACTTCGTATATGCCCACACTCCCATAGTCACCGCAAGCGATGCAGAAGGCGCAGGGGAGATGTTCAGGGTCACCACTTTGGATATGGAGAACCCGCCCAGGAATGAAGACGGCACCATAGACTGGTCCCAGGACTTCTTTGGCAAGGAGACCTGTCTTTCCGTAAGCGGACAGCTTGAGGCGGAGATATTCGCTCTCGCCTTCAAAGATGTCTACACCTTCGGGCCCACATTCCGTGCGGAAAACTCCAATACAGCAAGACACGCATCGGAGTTCTGGATGATAGAACCGGAAATGGCTTTCTGTGATCTGGAAAAGAACATGGACGTTGCCGAGGACATGATAAAGTACATAATAAACTATGTCCTGGAGAACGCCCCTGAGGAGATGGAATTCTTCAACAGCTTCATGGACAAAGGTCTCATAGAAAGATTGAAAGCCATAGTTGCCGCTGACTTTGAACGCATAACCTATACAGAGGCTGTGGAGCTGTTGAAAAAATCGGGAAAAGAATTCGAGTACCCGGTGGAATGGGGCATCGACCTGCAGACTGAACATGAGAGATACATAACCGAAGAGATATACAAAAAACCTGTATTCGTGACCGATTATCCTAAAGATATCAAGGCCTTTTACATGAGGCTCAACGATGACGGCAGGACTGTTGCGGCCTGTGACCTTTTGGTGCCCGGAGTGGGAGAAATCATAGGAGGCAGCCAGAGGGAAGAGCGTTATGATGTGCTCAAGCAAAAGATACAGGATATGGATATGGATGAAAAGGATTATTGGTGGTATCTGGAGCTGAGAAAGTACGGCGGTGTGGAACATTCAGGTTACGGACTGGGATTCGAAAGGATCATCATGTATATAACAGGGATCTCCAACATCAGAGATGTGCTGCCCTTCCCCAGGACGCCGAAAACGGCCGAGTTTTAGATCCGTCCTGCTGAAGGGAGCATAGAGGTCCGGAGCAGGGACCATACGGAACTGCAGGTCGCGGCATCTCAAAACATATTGCGGCATAAAGGTACACCATGATATAATAACGGCGCTGATTCACTAAAAAACATTAGGAGGTTCATAGTATGAAAGGCTACACCGGCGAAAACATCAGAAACGTTGCCCTTATCGGACATGGAGGCAGCGGAAAGACGACTTTTCTTGAAGCTGCGCTTCTGGCTACGGGAGTCATCAGCAGGCTTGGAAAGGTCGAAGACGGAAACACCGTATCCGATTGGGACAAGATGGAGATAGAGAAAGGATATTCTATAAGTGCGGCTATGGTGCCGGTGGAATACAACAAGGTAAAGATCAACTTCGTTGACACGCCGGGATTCTTCGACTTCGTGGGAGAGATGAATTCCGCTCTCCGGGCAGTGGAGGCAGCCGTCATAGTGGTGGATGCTTCTGCAGGCATCGAAGTGGGGACGGAAAAGGCCTGGGCTGCATGTAAACATTTTGGAGTACCTAAGTTCATACTCGTAAACAAGATAGAAAAAGAAAATGTAGATCTGGATGAGCTTATAGGACAGTTGAAAGACAAGTTCGGACCTTCCGTGGTGACTATGGATGACAAAGACGCCCTCAACGAGGCCGTAGCCGAGACAGACGAGGCGCTTTTGGACAAGTTCTTCGGAGGTGAGGAGTTCACGGAGAAAGAGTTCAATACCGGGCTGTCCAAGGGGATCGCTTCGGGGGATATAGTTCCCGTATTGAAATGCTCAGCCCTTAAGGGAGAGAACATAAAGGAGACCTTGCAGAGCCTTATCGACCTGGTTCCCAAGGCTGCCGATCATGAGCCTTATCCGGCAACGACTCTCACAGGAGAGGAGACTGAGGTGAAGCCGGATCCTGCAGGAAGCCCCGTAGTGTTCATATTCAAAACGCTGGCCGATCCGGTCCTGGGCAAGATATCCTACGGAAAGGTGATATCGGGCAATGTGAAGAGCGGCCAGGAGCTTTACAACTCCAACGCTGAGAAGGCGGAAAAAATGGGTACCATATTCTTCATGAGAGGAAAGAACCGTGAGGACACCAATGAGGTGGCCATGGGCGATATCGTCGCTATAGCGAAACTTTCCAACACTAAGACCGGAGATACTCTGTGTGAAAAAGCAAAGGCAGTGAAGCTCCCGCCTATAGAATTCCCTAAACCTACCCTCTACATCGCAGTGGAACCCAAGAGCAAGGGCGACGAGGAAAAGGTGGGCACAGGACTCCACAGGCTCATGGAGGAAGACCCTTCCTTCGTACTGGAAAGGAACAACGAGACGAGACAGACCCTTTTGGGAGGACAGGGAGAGCAGCAGCTCAACATCATCACTTCCAAATTGAAGGATAAATTCGGCGCAGATGTGGAAAAAGTGCCGCAGAAAATAGCATACAGAGAGACTATAAAAGGGACATCCGACGTACAGGGCAAACACAAGAAACAGACAGGCGGTGCAGGACAGTACGGCGATGTACATATCAAATTCGCACCTTCCCAGGAAGAGTTCGAGTTCACAGAATCTCTCTTCGGCGGTTCCATACCTAAAAACTACGTTCCTGCAGTGGAGAAAGGGCTGAGAGAGTGTATGGAAAAAGGACCCCTTGCAGGCTGCAAAGTAGTGGGTATAAAAGCCGACCTTTACGACGGCTCCTATCATGATGTGGACTCCAATGAAATGGCGTTCAAGACAGCCGCTTCCATCGCGTTCAAGAAGGGTATCGTGGAAGCCAACCCCTGTCTGCTGGAGCCTATAATGAAGGTGGAGATAACAGTGCCCGACGATTATATGGGCGACATAATGGGCGATATGAATAAGAGAAGAGGAAAGATCCTCGGTTCTGAGCCTCTCGTGGGAGGCGGCCAGAAGATATTCGCCGAGGCCCCTCAGTCAGAGCTCTTCGATTATGCCGTGACCATGCGATCAATGACCCAGGCACGAGGCAGCTTCACTATGGAATTCGAAAGATATGAGCCTGTTCCCGGACATCTTGCAGACAAGATCATAGCCGAGCACAAGGCTGAAGAAGAGGAAAAATAGTCCGATTTTCAGGAAATCGGCCGGGTCCTCAAATGTGAACAGAATGTGAAAGTGGTGTGAAGATACGCTGCAAAGGTTGATAGTTCACATAAAACACATGTTTATCGTATAGAATCCTCCCTGTTAGCCAGTAAAGGGAGGATTTTTGATGAAAACCAAATTTTTGACAGCATTGCTGACTATGGTCATGGTAGCCACGACATTTTCTACAGCACTGGGTGCAGAGGATGCGAGCGGTGTGGATGAAAGTGATGTGGCAGCAGAGTCGGTCGTTACAGAAGAAAGCCAGGAAGAAGCAGTTCTCATGGAAACAGTGGAAAACGTCAAGGTGAAGAAATCCGGCGTTTGCAAATTGAAGGTTTCCTGGAGCAAAGTAGAGGACGCCGACGGTTACTATGTGTATAGATCTAAGAAAGCCAAGAGCGGGTTCGGCAAAGTGAAGACCATAAGGAAGGGTACCACACTTTCCTTCACTCAACAGGTGATCCCCGATAAGAAATACTACTATAAAGTCAAAGCCTACGGAACTGTGACTGTAAATACAGACACAGGAGAGCTCCATAAGAGCTCTGCCGATGCAGATGGTTCGTCCATATCGAAAAAATTCGTGATAAGTGAAGCTTCCGACACCGTCAGCGGTAAGATCGAACCTAAGAGATCGTTCAAGGTAAAGGCTTACGCTTATTCGGGAGGCGGGACTACGGCTTCCGGCAAAAAAGCGAAGGTGGGAAGGATAGCGGTGGATCCCAGAGTGATACCCTTGGGGACATGGCTTTATGTACCGGGATACGGTCTCTGCCAGGCATGTGATACAGGCGGAGCGATAAAAGGGGACCATGCAGGATACAGATATTTATCAGCAAAAACAAACCTGTCCGGAATGCACGGACGGGTTTTTTGTGATATACTTGACATCGGTCTATGTGGCGCGCCGGCGGGAAAGGTACGACACCGCAGACGGTCATCAACGACTGCAGAGTTTTCCCATACGCAAGGGCTCTCTGAGCAGGCGCGGTTTTATGAAAAGAGAGGACAAAGAAAAACAAAAATGGAAGAGACAGCTAAGGCGAGTTTTTTCAAAAGAAAGGACATCGAGATCAGTGTGAAAAGATATGTGCAGGATGCTCTCAGCGCAATGGCACTGGGGCTTTTCGCATCCTTGCTCATAGGACTTATAATCAAGACTATAGGAGAACAGGCGGCAGTGCTCTTCAACGTGAGCCAGGACAGTGCCGTGCCGGCCTTCCTCATTGAGATAGGGGATCTTGCTATGGGGATGATGGGACCGGCAATAGGAGTTGCAGTAGCCTGGGCTCTGAAGGCTCCGCCCCTCGTCCTGTTCAGTGCGGCGGCTACAGGTTATATGGGCGCGACCATGACAGGTTTTGGCATCGATGTGGCCGGAGGACCTGCGGGAGCATTCATCGCTGTGGCGGTAGGTACCGAGATAGGAAAGATGGTCAGCAAGGAGACCAAAGTGGATATAATAGTCACTCCTGCCGTGTCCATACTGGTGGGAGGGCTGGTAGCGAAACTGGTAGGTCCGGCTGTGGGCTGGTGTATGATAGAGCTGGGAGATATAATCATGAAGGCTACGGAATGGCAGCCCTTCTTCTTCGGCATATTCATTTCGGTGGTGGTAGGTCTGGTGCTTACAGCTCCCATAAGTTCCGCAGCCTTGTGCATAATGATGGACCTTTCCGGATTGGCTGCAGGAGCGGCTACAGTAGGGTGCTGCGCCCAGATGGTGGGATTCGCGGTGATAAGTTTCAAGGAAAACGGCATAGGAGGTCTTTTCGCTCAAGGCATAGGCACTTCCATGCTACAGGTACCTAATATAGTGAGACATCCCCTCATACTGGTGCCGCCTACCTTGGCTGCGGCCATCATAGGGCCTATAAGCACCTGCGTGCTCCATATGACCAATAATGCGGCTGGAGCCGGAATGGGGACATCAGGTCTCGTAGGGCAGATAATGACATTTACGGATATGGGATTTACCTTAGATGTGCTCATAAAGGTCCTGATCATCCAGATAGCAGTACCGGCAATACTGGCTCTCGTAATAGACAAAGTGATGAGGAGGGCCGGATGGATACAGGGAGAGCACTATAAACTCGATCTGTAGTTACAGGCTCAGATCAGTATGTATAAAGAGGAACAGATGGATCTCAGCGGATTGAATGATAAACAGCAGGAGGCCGTAAGACACACGGAAGGCCCCCTGCTCATACTTGCAGGGGCAGGAAGCGGCAAAACAGCCACCATGACCAGCCGGATAGCGTATCTCATAGAAGAGAAAGGAACATATCCAGGCAATATTTTGGCTGTAACTTTTACCAACAAAGCAGCCGGTGAGATGAGGGAAAGAGTGGAGAAGCTCTTAGGGAGAAAAGTGAATTCGTGGATAATGACTTTCCATGCCCTCTGCCTCAGGATACTGCGAAGGGACGGAGATCATCTTGATGATCACAGTTCGGATTTCGTCGTGTATGATCCGGCCGATCAAAGGGCCGTGGTGAAGGCTATAATCAAAGAGAGAAATATAGATGACAAAAAGAATCCTCCCGGAGCACTCCTTGCGACCATAAGCGATCTCAAGAGTGCAGGAGTGGAACCGAAGGATTTTTTAGCGGAAATGCAGGGAGACTTTTCAGGGGAGATACGGGCTCGTGTATATATGGATTACGACAGGACCCTGAAGAAGAACAACGCCATGGATTTTGACGATCTGATCCTGAACACTCTGAAGCTTTTTGAAAAAGATCCCGGGATCCTCAGGTCGTATCAGGATCGGTTCCGCTACATAATGGTAGACGAATACCAGGATACCGATGGGCTTCAGTATAAGATAATATCATCTCTGGCCAAAGGCCGGGGCAACATATGCGTGGTGGGAGACGACGACCAGAGCATATACGGATGGCGCGGAGCGGATATCAGGAACATATTGAATTTTGAAAAGGACTTTCCCGGAGCTATGGTGGTGAAACTGGAACAGAACTATCGCTCGACAGGGAACATACTGGACGGTGCATATTCCGTAATAAAGAACAATAAAGACAGGAAGGACAAAAGGCTTTGGACCCGTCATGAACGGGGCGAGGCCATAACCTATGCCAGATGTGACGATGAAAAGGAAGAGGCGGATTATGTGGCACGTGAGATCATAAGGCTTTGCGGTCCCGAAGAGGATTTCAGTGATTTTGCAGTCCTCTACAGGACCAACGCCCAGTCGAGGACTTTTGAAGAGGCCTTTTCACGGAGGGACATACCCTATCGCGTCGTAGGCGGGATCAGATATTATGAGCGAAAAGAGATAAAAGACATGATCGCATATATGCGTCTGGTATCGAATCCCAGAGACGACCTTTCCATGGAGAGGATAATAAACGAGCCCAAGCGGGGTGTGGGGCCCGGGACTCTTTCAAAACTCAAAGCTCTCGCTTCGGCGGAGGGGCTGAGCGTTTTTGAAACGGTGGCCAGACCGGAGATCCTGGGAGGTCTGAATAAAAAAGCGGGAACGGCTCTGGGACAGATGACGGATGCCATCAGAAAGTATAACAGTGAGAAAGACAATCTGAGAGTGAGCGATATATACGATGGGCTTTTGAGAGAGACCGGATACCTTTCCGCCTTGGAAATGGCAGATACGAAAGAGGCGGATATAAGGATAGAGAATCTGATGGAATTCAAATCGGTGATATACGACTATCAGGAAAAGCCGCCGGAAATCGATGTGTACATGGAGGATGGCGGGGAGACAGAAACCGAAAGGAACAGGGAAACAGGAGATCTGGAAGAGTTCCTGGAAAAAATAGCGCTTATTTCCGACATAGATAATCATGATCCCACGGAGAATGCAGTCACCCTCATGACCATGCATAGTGCCAAGGGACTGGAATTCCCATATGTCTTTATGGTGGGTATGGAGGACGGCCTTTTCCCTTCGTGGAGGACTATGGAAAGTCCGGAAGGCGTGGAAGAGGAAAGGAGACTCTGCTATGTAGGAATGACACGTGCTATGAAACGGCTTTCTATGACGAGCGCAGAGTACAGGACCATGTACGGCAAAGGCAGCTATACCAGGGAATCCCAGTTCATGAGAGAAATGGATCCCAAGCTGCTCCGGGGAGACGGAGTGTATGTGGAGAAGAATGAGGTGCGCACGGGTACCTCTTCCCTGAGGGACGGATATTCCGGGGAGCCATTCTCCCCCTTCGACAGTTTGAGGGAGGCGAAAAGAGAAGTAAAGAAAGGATCTGTGGGTCTGAAAGGATTGAAGGCCGGAGACAGAGTGGTGCACAAGAAGTTCGGAGAAGGTATGGTGCTCGAGGTAGACGGCAATGTGGGCGTAGTCATATTCGACCGTGCCGGAACGAAAAAACTGGCTTTGGATATGGCACCTTTGGAGAGAGTACAGGAAACAGATATATGATCACCGGGAAGATAAAAAGGATCGCCCCTTATATGACCGGGGAGAAGGAGGCCGCATATGGGCAGGATATATGATGACATGACAGAAAAAATAGGAGGTACGCCTCTTATCAGGATAAGCCGCTACGGCGGAAAGAACATGATAGTCAAAACGGAGTGTTTCAATCCGGGAGGATCTGCAAAGGACAGACCGGCGCTGGCTATGATAGAACAGGCGGAGAAGGATGGGAAGCTGAAGCCTGGAGCCACTATAGTAGAGCCTACCAGCGGCAACACAGGAGTAGGGCTGGCGGCAGTGGCCACAGTGAAAGGATACAGGGCCGTATTCACCATGCCTGAGACTATGAGCGTAGAGCGCAGAAAGCTTTTGAAGGGGTTGGGAGCGGAAATAGTGTTGACACCGGGAAAAGACGGTATGGCGGGAGCTATAAAAAAGGCGAACGACATAGCGGCAGAGACGCCGGGAGCATTCATGCCGGCTCAGTTCGAGAACAGTGCCAATGCCCGGGCCCACAGAGAAACCACAGGTCCGGAAATATGGGACGATACAGACGGGAAGGTGGACATATTCGTGGCTGCTGTAGGAACGGGCGGCACCATAACAGGTACGGGACAGTTCTTGAAAGAAAAAGATCCGGACATAAAAGTGATCGCCGTAGAACCTTTTGAGTCCCCCGTACTTTCGGGAGGAAAGCCCGGGCCCCATAAGATACAGGGGATCGGTGCGGGGTTCGTCCCCGAAGTGCTGGATGAGCATATTTATGATGAGGTCATAAAGGTGAAAGGGGATGATGCCATCAGGGAGGCCAGACGGTTCGCGAAAACAGAAGGTATGCTGGTGGGCATATCATCCGGAGCGGTGCTCAAGGCGATGATGGAACTCTCTCAAAGACCTGAGAACAGGGAAAAGACCATCGTGGGACTACTGGCCGACACGGGCGAGAGATATCTCTCCACCGAGCTTTTCAGCGAGTAAAAAGTGTCGTGTACGGCGATGTTATGCATCGTCGGCATCTACAGGCTCTGCCACAGATGCGCCGAGGCGGACTGTGGATTTTTCCAGCTCTATCACGGCATTGTTGATGGCCGCAAGTTTTTCGGGATCGATCTTGTTGTCGCCTATCCGTAGACTGGTGTTGTAGAGTATAGTTTCCAGATCGTCATGTATTTCGGATATGCGTGACTTTATGGAATCGAAAGTCTCATCGTCCATAGCATCGCGGAGCACTTGCTCTCTGCTCAGAAGGGTGGCGCTCTCCAGCTGGAATTCGGATACATCTGAGACTACAGTAGCATCATATCCCAGCTTCTCTTTTATTTCTTCGGCAAAGTCTGCTTTTGACTGCGATTCACCGTGTACCAGGAATATCTGGCGAGGTCTTTGTTGGAATCCTTCCAGCCAGTGGAGGAGACCTTCTTTATCGGCGTGTCCGGAGAAACCTTCCAGGTCGCAGATCTCTGCATTCACATGGATCCGTTCTCCAAAAAGTGTAACGTCCTTGAGACCTTCAATAAGGTTCCTACCTAAAGTCCCCTCGGCCTGATATCCTACGAATACCACAGTGGATCTGGGATCCCAGAGATTGTGTTTGAGGTGATGCCTTATCCTTCCGGCTTCACACATGCCGCTGGCGGATATGATGACCTTAGGGCTTCTGTCCATGTTGAGTCTCCTGGAATCATCGGTGCTCTTTGTGAATTCCAGAGACGGGAAAGCCAGGGGATCGTCTCCTTTCATTATGTACTCCCTGGTCTCTTCATCGAATACCTGAGCGTTTTTTCTGAAGGCTTCAGTAGCGGATGTGGCCATGGGACTGTCGACGTAAACCTTGACAGCTCCCAGCTCTTTGGAATATTCTCCCCCTTCCTCCACATATTTGTTGAATTCGTATATGAGCTCCTGTGTCCTGCCTACGGCGAAGGAGGGGATCACTACCGTTCCTCCCCGGCGGGTGGTTTTCAAAACTATATCTATGAGCTTGTGCACATCGGTTATGTTGGGAGGATGTACTCTGTTGCCGTATGTGGTCTCCATTATGAGGTAGTCCGCTTTTTTTATTATGGTGGGATTCCTGAGTATAGGTCTGTCCATCACACCCAGGTCTCCGGAAAATACGATCTTGGAGACTTTTTCATCTTCTTCTACCCAGAGTTCTGTTATGGCCGAGCCCAGGATGTGGCCGGCATCATTGAACACTATCCTCATGGCCGGATTTATTTCCACGAGCTCGTCATACATGACGGGATGTATATATTTCAGCGTATCTGCAGCGTCGTTGAAGGTGTAAAGAGGGTCTACCGGAGGCTTGCCAGCTCTCTCGTTTTTTCTGTTTTGCCATTGAGCTTCTTTTTCATGTATATATCCGCTGTCTTTGAGCATTATCTCAAGGAGGTCGGCTGTGGCGTCGGTGCAGTATATGTCACCTCTGAACCCCCTTTTTACCAAAAGGGGCAGTCTGCCGCAATGATCTATGTGGGCGTGACTCAAAACGACGCATTGGATCTCTGCCGGGTCAAAGGGGAAGGGTTCTGCATTCAGTGCGTCCTGCGCCTTCCCGCCCTGGAACTGGCCGCAGTCCAAAAGGATCTTTTGGTCACCGGAGCTTATCATGTGGCATGAGCCGGTAACACCTGTAGCCGCTCCGCAAAATTTGATTTTCATAGACGGTACCTCCTGGGTGAATCAATAATGGGTCTGACTGTAACGAAAAGACATTCCATCACGGGCAGATCCGGGGACTTCCACATATATTGTACAAATATGACTGCCTGTTAACAACAGAAAAATGGGAAAGTTCACATCTTGGGAAATCTCAAAAATGAGAAAAAAATATGGAAAAACGGATGTGCAGATGATATAATACTCCCATGTATGACACCCTCTTTACCACGAAGGAGAAAAGATGTCTTTACTGGGAGATATATCCACCAGTGTACAGCAGGTGGCAGAGGCCATAAGGCTGGCCGTAGGAGTCGAAGTAGAAATCGTAGACGATAGTTTGTGCATAGTGGGAGGGACCGGTTTTTACAAGGACAAAATTGGTGAAACAGAAGAAGAAGGGGACCTTGAGGGAGGATTTTTATATGCCCGGACATTGAATTCCGGCACTACACAATATGTAGAAGATGCGGCAGCAGATGAAAACTATACGCTGCCCGGACCGGGATACGGGAGCATAATGGAACTCGCCGAGATCTGTACACCCATCAAGAATGAAAACGATATATTGGGAGTCATAGGACTTGTAGCTTTTGACGAAAAGCAAAAGCATATTTTGCTTGACAAAAAAAGGAGCATGGTGGGATTCGTGGAAAAAATGGCCGATCTGCTCGGTGCGAAGGCAGGCCAGCAGGAAGCGCTCCAGGCTATGGAGATTTCCGAGAAAGAGCTTTCTACCATACTCGAGACTCTTCATGAGGGGGTCGTGGCAATAGACAAAGGCGGATATATAACTAACTGCAACACCACGGCGGCAGAATTGTTGTCCGCAGAAAGAAAAGATATAATCGGAGAGCATATAAACAGATATATGCTGGGAGCGCCTGCATTGGAAGTCCTGAAGACAGGCAAGGAGTATACGGAAAGCGAGGAACTGTACAAAGTAGGTCGCGACAGAAGACTGCATATCATCGTAACAGCGAAAGCTTTGGTAAGTGAAGGAGAGATACAGGGAGCGGTCATATCTTTTCGTGATATAGAAGAGGCGCGAAAACTGGCCTATACCATGCAGCGGGGAAAAGGGAAAAACACATTCGATGATATCATAGGCAACAGCAGCCGTATAATCGCTGCAAAGAACCAGGCCATAATCACAGCAAGAGGAGACTCTACCGTGCTCATAACCGGTGAATCGGGAACAGGCAAGGAGATGTTCGCGAAAGCTATACATTACTCGGGATCCAGGTCCGGGAAACCTTTCATCACGGTGAACTGCGGAGCGATACCGGAGAATCTCCTTGAAAGCGAGCTTTTCGGATATGAAAAAGGAGCGTTCACAGGGGCATCGGAAACGGGGAGCCAGGGGAAGTTCCAGGCGGCTGACGGAGGGACTATCTTCCTGGATGAGATCGGCGATATGCCTATGCAGCTCCAGGTGAAGATATTACACGTTTTGCAGAACAAACGATTCCAAAGAGTGGGCGGCAACAAAGATATAATGGTGGATGTGCGTGTCATATCCGCGACCAACAGAAATCTCGAAGAGATGATAAAAGAAGGCGAATTCAGAGAGGATCTCTACTACCGGCTCAGCGTCATACCCATCGATATACCTCCCCTGAGGGCAAGACGGGAGGATATCCCTGTATTCATGGAATATTTCCTGAATAAATACAACGGATTCATGAACAGGAAACTCAAAGGGTTCAGCGATGAAGTCAGGCGGGTGTATGAGAATTACAGCTGGCCCGGGAATGTGAGGGAGCTGGAAAACGCCATAGAATACAGCACCAACATGACTCAGGGAGACATAATCGGCATGTCGGACATACCACAAAGGCTGGTAAAGGGCAGCGAAGATATGCCTAAGGGTACAGAGAACAGGACTCTGGCCGACGTTGTCAGTGAGTATGAGAGGAGTTACATAGGCGGACTCATAGCGAAGAGGGAGAAAGCAGGATTGAGTAAAGAGGATGTGGCAAAGGAACTTGGGATATCCAGAGCGACTCTTTACAGGAAAATAAGCGATCTGGGAATAAAGTGAGGATATACGGAACGGGTATGGGAACTGTATCATGAATCGCTGTCGAAAGGGCGGCGATTTTATTTTGTATTGCCGGAACCCTTGAAAACACAGGTCTTGTATTTTGTATAATGTATTATACAAGAAGAAATTGCATTGACATGGGAGCGGTAGTGTATTAAAGTAGTATCTGTACGAAAATGGATGATGATTTTGGATAATATAAAGTAGATAAGTGAATGATCGCAGAGAGAGATGTAAGAAACGGAGGAAAAAATGACAAAGAAGAACATGAAAACCATGGATGGAAATGCCGCTGCGTCCTATGTATCATACGCCTTTACGGATGTTGCTGCCATCTATCCCATCACACCTTCTTCGCCTATGGCTGAAGTGGTAGACGATATGGCAGCCAAAGGGGAAAAGAACCTTTTCGGGCAGACGGTGAAAGTTGTAGAAATGCAGTCCGAAGCAGGCGCCGCAGGTGCGGTCCACGGATCTTTGCAGGCGGGTGCGCTGACTACCACTTACACGGCTTCCCAGGGTCTTTTGCTTATGATCCCCAATATGTATAAGATAGCAGGTGAATTTTTACCGGGTGTTTTCCATGTTACAGCCCGTGCTCTTGCAACTCATGCTCTTAATATATTCGGTGACCAGGCCGATGTAATGGCTACGAGGCAGACCGGATTCGCTCTCCTTTGTTCCAGCTCCGTTCAGGAGGTAATGGACCTGGGAGGAGTGGCGCATCTGAGCGCTATCAAGGGAAGTGTACCCTTCCTCCATTATTTTGACGGATTCAGGACTTCTCACGAAGTGCAAAAGATAGAAGTCATCGATTACAGTGAATTCGACAAGCTTTTGGACAAAGAGGCTGTGAAGAAGTTCAGGGACAAATCCCTCAATCCTGAAAGACCTGTGATAAGAGGTACGGCTCAGAATCCGGACATATATTTCCAGGAAAAGGAAGTGGGGAACAAATATTATGAGGCGCTGCCTGCAGTAGTCGCCGATTATATGGAAAAGATATCTCAGGTAACGGGAAGGCAGTATCATCTGTTCGACTACGTAGGGGATCCTGAGGCGGAGAACATAATAATAGCCATGGGTTCCGTATGCGAGACTATAGAAGAGACCATCGAAGCTCTCAACCGCAAAGGAGAAAAGGTGGGGCTGGTGAAGGTCCGCCTTTACAGACCGTGGGCTCCTGAGTACCTTAAAAAAGTCATACCTTCCACAGTGAAGAAGATCGCTGTTTTGGATAGGACCAAAGAACCCGGATCTCAGGGAGACCCTCTTTACATGGATATCAAAGCTATGTATTACGGCGAAGAAAATGCACCTGAGATATACGGTGGAAGATACGGTATGGGCTCCAAGGACACAGTGCCCGGGGACATCGTTGCCGTATACGAGAATCTTAAGAAAGATCAGCCTAAGAATCAGTTCACTTTGAGCATCGTAGATGATGTTTACGGATCATCTCTCGACAGGGTAGATATAGTTACAGAACCGGAGGGAACTGTAAGATGCAAGTTCTGGGGTCTCGGATCAGACGGAACGGTAGGTGCCAACAAACAGGCCATCAAGATCATAGGTGACAATACGGATCTTTATGCACAGGGATATTTTGCTTACGATTCGAAAAAATCCGGAGGCGTCACGATCTCCCATCTCCGTTTCGGGAAGAACAAGATACGATCCACATATCTGATCACGGAAGCTGACTTCGTTGCATGTCACAATCAGGCTTATGTGAATCAGTATGATCTGCTCAGAGGGCTCAAAAAAGGCGGCACATTCCTTTTTAACTGCCTCTGGAGCGATGAGGAGCTGGATCAGCATCTGCCGGCAAAGATGAAGAGATACATAGCTGAGAATGATATAAATTTCTACACCATAGATGCTACAGACATTGCCGAGAAGATAGGACTGGGCAACAGGATCAACATGATAATGCAGTCTGCATTCTTCAAACTGGCTAATGTCATACCTGTAGACGAGGCTACGGGATACCTTAAGGATTCCATAGTCAAGACCTACGGAAAGAAAGGCGAGAATATCGTCAAGATGAATCAGGAAGCTGTCGACAAAGGGATCGGAAACATCCATAAGGTGGAAGTGCCCGTATCATGGAAAGACGCTGTAGACGAGGATAAGACCGATAAGAAGGAGCTGCCTGAGTTCATAGAGAACATATTGATACCTATGAACAGACAGGAGGGAGACGACCTTCCCGTCAGTGCATTCGTAGGGATGGAAGACGGAACGTTCCCTTCAGGCACAGCGGCCTATGAAAAGAGAGGCGTTGCGGTACACGTTCCCGAATGGAAGATAGACAATTGTATCCAGTGCAACCAATGTTCCTTCGTTTGCCCTCACTCTGCCATCAGACCTGTTTTAGTTACAGAAGAGGAAAAGGCAGCGGCACCTGAAGGATTCGAGACCAAAAAGGCTATAGGAAAAGGACTGGACGGATATACATACAGGATGCAGGTGGATCCCATGGATTGTATGGGATGCGGCAATTGTGCCGACATATGTCCCGCCAAGGAAAAGGCTCTGGTTATGGAACCTTTGGCAACACAGGAGAGCCAGGCGGCAAACTGGGATTACGCCATGAGCCTGCCTGTAAGAGATGATTTGATGGACAAGACCACAGTAAAAGGAAGCCAGTTCGCACAGCCCTATTTCGAATTTTCCGGCGCATGTGCAGGTTGTGGAGAGACACCATACATCAAGGTCATAACACAGCTCTTCGGAGACAGGATGATGATATCCAATGCAACGGGATGTTCATCTATTTGGGGAGCGAGCGCGCCCAGTATGCCATACTGTAAGGATGCACAGGGGAGAGGTCCTTCGTGGATAAATTCTCTCTTTGAGGACAATGCGGAGTTCGGCCTGGGAATGGCAACAGGTGTGAGACAGATAAGAGACAGGATAAAGACTGTCATGGAACAGCTGATAGCTAAGACGACTCAGGATCCTGTAAAGGAAGTTTGCCAAGAGTGGATCGCAAATATGGATGAGGGAGACAGGACCAGGGAGATCAGCGACAAGGTGATCGCGACCTTGGAAGGTACCACATTCAATTGCGATGAGTGTACCGGATATGCAGCGGAGATATTGGAGAAGAAAGATTTCCTCGTGAAAAAGTCCATATGGTGTCTCGGAGGAGACGGATGGTCGTATGATATAGGGTATGGCGGCGTTGATCATGTGCTGGCATCCGGAGAGGATATCAACATACTGGTATTCGATACAGAAGTCTATTCCAACACGGGCGGACAGTCATCGAAAGCTACGCCTACAGCTGCCATCGCCAAGTTTGCAGCCAGCGGCAAGAAGACCAAGAAAAAAGATCTGGGCATGATGGCTATGAGCTACGGATATGTATATGTTGCTCAGGTAGGTATGGGTGCAGACAAGAACCAGTTCATGAAGGCCATCAAGGAAGCCGAAAGCTATAAGGGGCCGTCCCTGGTCATGTGCTACGCCCCTTGTATAAATCACGGCATGAAGAAGGGCATGGGCAAGACACAGGAGAATACGAAGGATGCCGTCGAATGCGGATACTGGCAGCTCTACAGGTTCAATCCGGAACTGAAAGAGCAGGGCAAGAACGGATTCATACTGGACAGCAAGGAGCCTAACGGCAAGTTCAGAGAGTTCATAATGGAACAGGTGAGATATACATCTCTCCAGAAACAGTTCCCTGAAGCCGCAGAGGCACTGTTCGAGAAGACCGAAAAGGATGCCATGGAAAGATACGAAAGCTATAAGAAGATGGCTGAATAAGGCGATGGATGTACGGACATCCCGAAGACGCAGGTATATGCGTCCGGTATAAAAAGATGTACAGAAAAGGCTCCCGTCATGATTTGATGACGGGAGTTTTATGATATGGATTATCCAGGCAACATTTGTTTTCACACTGATATACGGCCACTTATCTTCCTCGACTTTTCCGTTGCAGGAATTACAATTAGGATATGATGTGGTAGCGATTCAGGACCGGATGTCCGGGGAGGAATAATCATGAAGAAGAAATTATTGTGTTTTGTTATGAGCCTGGCATTGGTGCTTACTATGATGCCTGTTATTGCAAATGCAGATTCCAAAGATGCGAGTTCCGAAGAAGATTACAGGGTCGGCATAAAAGGAGCCCCTGATGCAACGGAAGTGGATCTGCCGAATATAAGCGACGGAGTGCAGTTGACTGTATATAAGGGGAATGAAGAGGTAGAAAATATAGAAGAATGGTTCTTCGGTCTTTCAGAGCATCACATGTCAGATGTGGTGGATTTGGATACTGATACGGGCGAAATAGTCGCTGTGGGCAACGGTATCGCTGAAATCGGAGGATAAGTTCCTTATTGCTGCCGATATCAAGGTGTATGCAGGGACCGGTTACTATATAGACATAGAATCTTCGGACTCATTCACCACCACCCGAGGGGAAGGATATTTCAAAACTGTACCTGAACTGAAAGCGAAATTGATGGACGGCATGAGCGGGCAGCCGATCGAAGATTTTGAGAACAAAGGATACGAATGGCAATTATATGATGGGAACAGTATGGAGATAATGACTCCGGATACTGTATCGACGATCATCAAAGTGAAAAAGTCTGAGAAGGGAACATGGCTGAAGGTCAACGATCCTGACAATGGCGGCCTCGAAGTAGCCAGCATGTTTGTACAAATCGATTATGAGCGAGGTTTTGACCTTGATAACATATGGTATAATCTGCTGCCGGATCAGGGGATTGCCAGTTTGTACGGATATTATGGAGATGAGAGGACAGTAACGATACCTTATGCCAAAACACTATACAGTCAGGTGACCTGGACAGAGGACAGATACAAGATAACCGAAATAGATGGGAGTGTTTTTGCCAATAACAATAAACTGAGGAAAGTGACCATAGGATTGAATGTTACGAAAATAGGTGAGCAGGCATTTTATAAAGCAAAGAACTTGAAAACGATAATAGTAAAATCCAAAAAGCTCAAGACCGTAGGCAAGAACGCTTTCAAGGGGATAAACAAAAAGGCAACGTTCGATGTGCCAAACAGCAAGATCAAGGCATATAAGAAGCTGTTCATCAAGGCAGGAGCGCCTAAGACTATCAAGGTAAAATAGGTTTGGACTGATTACGTTGAAAGGGACCGGATGGTCCCTTTTAGGTTGTAACGACGCGGAAAGTACCCGTTTATAGCGTTGCGGCTTGTGGTCGGCAAAACTATGTGATACCATAAAACAACATATTGGACAGCACATAAAATGATCATCACATTAAATAAGAACGGAGCATAGAACAGGATATGGAAAAAAACGGACCTAAGAGCGATTATCTGCAATGTCTTAAATTTTCTCTCTTCAGGAGAGGTGATAAAAGGGCTGTGCTTTCGTCTGACAGGAATATGTACCTTGATCCGGAACTGGAAAGTGCATTGACGAAGATAGAAAGACGACATATAACTCTGGGGATATTTCTGGCAGGGTTTTGTATCGTGGTTTTGGGGACTTTTTACTTGGCGGGATCCCATGCAGCCACGTGGGCAGCGATGGCCTGGATAGTCGTAGACCTGCTGATCATAAATCCGGTCATATACATGAAGATGTGTCCGCGGCCTTTGCGTGATCATATGAAACATGTGGATCTGATGGATGAAGAGGAAAAGGCCTTTCATGACGAAAAGACCAACAATAATGAGAGCACTGATAGGCTCATGAAAAAATACAGGCCCATAGAGGAAAGAAACGAGGATGAAGAAGGATCATGATATTTTTGAAAAATGATTACAGTAAGGGGGCCCATGAGAGCATTTTGAAAGCCCTGGAAAGGACCAATGACGAGTACAATGACGGATACGGAGTGGATGTTCACTGTGAAAGGGCAGCTGAGATCATAAGAAATGAGTTTGCCTGTCCCGGTGCGGACGTGCATTTCATGCCCGGAGGAACCGTTACGAATGTGACGACCCTCGCCTCTTTCTTGCGGCCGCACCAGGCGGTGGTGGCTCCGGAGACAGGTCATATATGTGTCCATGAAACAGGGGGAGTCGAAGCTACGGGGCATAAAATCATACATGTGGCCAGCGCCGATGGGAAAATAAGGCCTGAAGACATAGAGTACCAGATAAGATTCCATGAGGATGAGCACTATGTGCAGCCTAAGGCCGTATATATATCCGACGCAACAGAAACAGGACGGATATATACGAAAGATGAATTGAAGGCTTTGAAGGAAACATGCGAAAAACATGACATGTACCTGTATATGGACGGGGCAAGACTGGCAGTTGCCCTTACTGCGGAAAAGAACGACCTGGCTAAAGAGGATATTGCCGGGTTGACCGATGCTTTTTATATCGGCGGTACGAAGAACGGCATATTGTTCGGGGAGGCCCTGGTTCTGGTAAATGACGGATTCAAAGATGATTTCAGATTCATACTGAAACAAAAGTGCGGGATGATGGCGAAAGGCTGGCTCATGGGGGTCCAGTTCTGTCAGCTGTTCACCGACGATCTTTACTGGGAACTGGGAGCCAGGGCGAACAGGACTGCAAGGATGTTGGAAAAAGGTATAAGAGAAAAGGGATACACCTTCTGTCAGGATTCTGATACGAACCTGCTTTTCCCAATGTTCCCTGACGAGATGATCCCCAAGCTGAGGGAAAAGGTCATGTTCGAAGATTGGCCCTACAGCAAGGATGGATACAGTGCCATAAGACTGGTAACGTCCTTCGCCACAGAGCCGGAAGAGGTGGAAGGATTCCTGAAAATGATTTGATGTTGACGTATTTGGCGAAAACATGCTATAATTCAAGGACAAAATAGCTTTCTTTCTTATTCACATTTCATATACCAAGGGGCTGCGCGAGGTACACTTTCGCAGCTTTTTGGATGCATGGACCGGTTGACAGAGATATATACGATGGAGAACAGTTTTCGGCGCATCCGGCGTCGAATTTTTTGCAGTAAGAAGCGCAGGGGACCTCGTAAGAGCCTGTGAGGCAGTCTATGCTCAGGCTGCAGGAGGTGAAAAGGAAGACAAGGAACCGACCTTGACACCATCGTGCTTTGATGTTATGCTGTGAGAGGCGACAAGGAATCGACCTTGACAACAAACCGTATCGTTTGGAGGATGAGGTTTGGAAAAGTATATAGAGATAAATCTTCTCAAAGATTTTTACGGCAAACTTTTGCCCAGAAGGCAACAGCAGGTCATAGAGCTGTACATAGAAGAGAATCTCAGCCTGTCGGAGATAGCGGATGAGTTTGGCATCAGCAGGCAGGCCGCCCACGATGCATTCAAAACCGGGACTGAGACCCTGTATAAACTGGAGAAGGAACTTGGACTGGTAGGCAAGTTTAAAAAACGGGACAGGGCGGTAAGGGACATAGATGAGAGGATAGGCCGACTGATGACGGAGTATGTGACAGACGGTAGGGCCAATGAGGAATTGAAGAAGATAAAACATATAATAGATGATATAAATGATTAGGAGACAGTATGGCATTTGAGGGTCTTTCTGAAAAATTAGGCGGAACGTTCAAAAGTCTCAGAGGTAAAGGATCACTGACAGAAAAAGACATAGACGATGCGATGCGGCAGGTGAAGTTGGCTTTACTGGAAGCCGACGTCAACTTTAAAGTGGTAAAAGAGTTTGTGGCGACCCTCAAAGAGAGGGCACTGGGTGAAGAGGTGATGAAGAGCCTTACACCGGGACAGCAGGTCATCAAGATAACCAACCAGGAGCTCACAAGACTCATGGGGGAAAAGGAAAGCAAACTCACTTATTCTTCCAGCGGCTTCACCGTATACATGATGGTGGGGCTCCAGGGTACGGGAAAAACCACTACCTGCGGCAAACTGGCACTTTGGCTCAAGAACAACGGGAAGAAGCCCATGCTCTGCGCATGTGACATATACAGACCGGCGGCTATCGACCAGTTGGAAGTGGTAGGCAAGACGGTAGACGTTCCCGTGTATGCAGACAAAGGATCGAAAGATCCGGTGAAGATAGTCAAAAAAGCTGCAAAGGAGGCAGAGATCAAAGGGTACAATGTGCTCATAGTGGACACTGCCGGACGGCTGCAGATAGACCGGGAGCTCATGGACGAGCTTTCCGAGATGAAAAAGGCAGTGCGCCCCCATGAGATCCTGCTGGTGGTAGACGCTCTGACAGGACAGGATGCCGTCAACGCAGCAGATGGATTCAATGAACAGCTTGGCATAGACGGTATAATAATGACGAAGATGGATGGCGACGCCCGGGGCGGCGCGGCCCTCAGCACAAAAAAAGTGACGGGCAAACCCATAAAATTCGTGGGTATGGGAGAAAAGCCGGATGCTTTGGAAGTGTTTTATCCCGACAGGATGGCCGGAAGGATCCTGGGGATGGGAGACGTCATGACGCTCATCGAGACTGCGGAAAAGCAGATGGATGAGGAGAGTGCAGCTAAGCTTGAAAAAAAGATAAAAAAGAACCAGTTCACTTTAGAGGATTTTCTCGACCAGATGGGACAGATAAGAAAGATGGGTGGACTTGGCAAACTCATAGAGATGATGCCCGGTATGGGTGGAAAGGTCAACGAGGAGGATATAGACAGAGGGGAAAGAGAATTCATGCAGATGGAAGCTATCATCCGTTCCATGACCAAAGAAGAGAGAGAGAATCCCAAGATACTGAATGCCAGCAGGAGGAAGAGGATCGCAGCAGGTTGCGGGCAGCCGGTAAGTAAGATAAATCAGCTTATCAAAAAATATGAAGATGCGCGGAAAATGATGAAACAGATGAGTAAGCCGGGAGCAAAGCTCCCAAGAGGATTCGGAGGTTTCTGAACGCATATCTGACATATGAAGATATACAGTTATATATTTAGGAGGAAAACGAAATGGTAAAAATCAGATTGAAGAGGATGGGAGCTAAGAAAAAGCCTTTCTACAGAGTGGTAGTCGCAGATTCGCGTTCACCCAGAGACGGCAGGTTCATAGAGGAAATCGGATATTTCGACCCACTCAAGGAACCCGATGAGATAAAGATCGATGCAGAGAAAGCGCAAAAGTGGCTGGATAACGGCGCACAACCCACAGAGAGAGTAAGAAGCCTTTTCAGGAAAGCTGGCATTATTTGATATGGAAAGCGGTGAGCTAAATGGAAGATCTGGTTAAAGTAATTGCAAGATCTCTGGTGGACAATCCCGATGCTGTGGAGGTAGAGTCCAGGATAGAAGGAGATACCACCGTAGTGCAGCTGAAAGTCGCTCCTGAAGATATGGGAAAGGTCATCGGGAAACAGGGAAGGATAGCCAAGGCCGTAAGGATCGTGGTAAAATCCGCGGCGGCAAAATCCAATCAAAAAGTTGCGGTGGAAATAACACAGTAGAGCGAAGGGCACATTTTCGGATGTGCCTTTATCACATTTATAGACAGCGAGCACGGCGGGATATGGAAAAAATAAAGATAGGCAGGATCGTCAATGTAGTGGGACTCAAAGGAGCGGTAAAGATATATAGCTATGCGGCGGAAAGCTCCCGCTTTGACGTTCTGGATAAAGTGTATATAGAGGATAAGGAATATAAAATCAAGAGCGTACGCCACAAGGGCAATACGCCCATATTAGAGTTCCACGGGATAGAGAATAGGAACGAATCGGAAAATCTCAGAAACAAAGATGTGTTCATGGCTGAAGAAGATCTGGAAGATACGGAAGAGGGAGAATATTACATAAAGGATCTCATCGGATCGAAGGTCATGGAAGGGGATAGAGAAGTGGGTATACTGGAGGACGTAATGCAAAACGGACCTCAGGACATTTATGATGTGAGAGGACCTAAGGGCAGAGTGCTCATTCCCGGAGTGCCTCAGTTCATCAAGAAAATAGATATTGAGGCAGGTAAAATAGAAGTCGAACTCATAGAGGGAATGGAGGAGTGAACCAAGTGGATATAAAAGTGATCACACTTTTCCCGGAGATGTTCCATGGTTTTTTCAACGGCGGCGTTCTGGGGAAAGCTGTGGAGAAAGGCATAATAAATATAGACGCTGTAAACATCAGAGACTACACCCTGGACAAACACAACAGAGCCGACGATACGCCCTTCGGAGGAGGGGCCGGGATGGTAATGATGGCAGAACCCGTCTTTCGCACCATAAGAGCCATAGGAGCAGAGGACAAACCATTGATATACATGTCTCCCAAAGGAAAACTTTTAGACGAAAAAAAAATCAGGGAGTTGGCAGAAAGGCCGGAAATGTTCATACTCTGTGGACATTATGAAGGTATAGATGAAAGGATATTAGAGGCTCACGATGTGGAAGAGATCTCCATAGGTGACTATATCCTTACCGGAGGGGAGACCGGAGCTATGGTGCTCATCGATGCGGTATCCAGGATGATACCGGGAGTTTTGGGAAACAGCGCCTCGGTGGAAGACGAGTCCGTATACAGCGGGTTGTTGGAATATCCTCAATATACGAAGCCGAGAGAGTACGAAGGGATGGAAGTACCGTCTGTACTGTTGAGCGGCAATCACCGGGAAATAGATCTTTGGCGTTTTGAGCAGTCGTTGAAACTGACCAAGGAAAGAAGACCGGATATGTTTGAACGCTTTTTGGAACAGGTGGAGAAAGAGGGCGGTCACTCGGACAAAAGAGTAAAAAAAATCATTGAAAAAGTGGAAAAAGGCCAAGAGTTAGTGTAGTATTATACGTGAGGTAGGAAATGCCGAAAATCAAAAAAAGAACAATATATATATTCCTGCTCACACTGCTGGCACTATATGTAGTTATATATATCATACCCGGCTTAAGCGGCGCTTTGGAATCGACAGCCGTGTTGCAGTACGGAAAGCTCAAGGTGACCACCGAGGCGGAGTGTTATATCGTCAGAGATGAAACGGTCTACGGAGCGGAGGGTCACGGTAAGGTAAAGTACCTTGCCAGGGAAGGCGTACTCATAAAAAGCGGCACCAAAGTGATGGAGTTCACTGAGAAGGAAGTACCAAAAAACGATCAGGGCGAGCCCAAGGAAATGACCACAGAGTATGACGACCTCATGGAGAGTCTGAAAGGTCACACAGTGATCGACAAGAACGGGGCAGCCAAACGCAAAGGAATATTCTCTACATACATCGACGGGTATGAAAAAAAGCTCAATGCGAATCGCTTGGACGAGATAACGGAAGAGGATATATCGGGAGTTCCCGACAGCATAGAAAGTGTAAAAAGAGAGAACACCTTCGTGGAGGGAGACCCGGTATATAAGATATGTGACAATGCAGGATGGCATCTGGTGTTTTGGGCTGATGCAGATGAAGCGGAAAGATTCACCGAGGGCGCCGATGTGGTCACGGTCATAGGGAAGAAAGAGCTCAAATGCGATGTGTACTCAGTTACCGGAAAAGAGGATGAGGACAAAAAGATCGTCCTTCATACCAACAGGCATTACAAGGATTTTGCGGAAGTGAGAAAAGTCCAGGCGGAAATAGTGACTACAGACACTGAAGGCATACTGGTGGAAAATGACTGGATAGTAAAAGTGGATGGTCAGCAGGGAGTGTATGTCAGGACCACGACAGATGATTATATATTCAAACCGATACAGATACTGGCAACGGACGGGGAAAAGAGCGTAGTATCTGAGGGGACTTTTTATGACGATGAGGGAGTGGGAGTAGAAACAGTGCTGGTATACGATGAGGTGCAGAAAAATCCTAAGGATGGAGAAAAATGACGGATATAAAAAAGAATCTTGAAGAAGTGGAAAAAACATTGGCCGACGGGGTGAAGCTCATAGCAGTCACGAAGACCCACGGTCCGGATATGATAAATGAAGCCATAGATTGCGGTGTAACGGATATAGGGGAAAACAAAGTCCAGGAGATAATGGACAAGTATGAGAAGGTGAAACCGGTAAACTGGCATATGATAGGACACCTTCAGACCAACAAGGTCAAATACATCATCGATAAAGTATGCCTGATACACTCGGTGGATTCATTGAAGCTGGCAAAAGAGATCGATAAGAGAGCCGGAGCGGCAGGCAAGACGATGGATATCCTCATACAGGTGAATTCTGCAGGGGAGGAGAGCAAATTCGGGATCTCTCCGGAAGAAACAGAAGGATTGATAATGGAGATCCTGGAAACGTGTCCCAATATAAAGATATGCGGCCTGATGTGCATAGCACCGCTGGAAGAGGATCCTGAAGACGCAAGGCCGTACTTCAAAGCAGTGAAAGAACAGTATGAAAGATTCAAAAATATAGAACATAGACGGATGGATATGAAATATCTTTCCATGGGTATGTCCCATGACTATATAGCGGCCATGGAAGAAGGCTCCAATATGGTCAGGGTCGGAAGTGCCATATTCGGTCAGAGAGAGTATTGATTTAACAGAGGAGGTTGCTATGAGTATTGGAAAAAAATTCAAAGATCTTATGGGTATCGAAGAGATCTATGAAGATGATTATGAAGACGATTATGAAGAGGAACCCAGGAGAGGGACCAAGCCTGCCATGACGCGAAATACCGGCAGTATGAAGATGGTGGTGATAGAGCCTCAGAGTTTTGAAGACAGTACTGCTTTGGTCGATTCTCTCAAAGCCAGAAAACCGGTCATAGTGAATCTTGAGAAACTGGATCAGGAAACTGCAAAGAAGATCTTCTCTTTTCTGAACGGAGCAACATATGCACTCAACGGAAACGTACAGGAAATAACCCAGTACATATTTGTATTCGCACCGGAGAACGTGGATATAACAGCAGGCAGCACCGGCAGCGGTTTTGATTTTTCAAGACCTCAAGTAGATGATTGGAGGTAGGGGATGATAACACCGTCTGATATACAGAATAAGGAATTCGCACGAGGGATAAAAGGGTATAAGGAAGAGGACGTCGATGCCTTTTTGGATCTTGTTACCGTTGATTTCGATAAAGTGATAAAAGAAAACATCAAACTCAAGGGGCAGGTCGCTGCGCTGGAAAGCGAGCTGGAAAAGTACAAAGGGACCGAGGGAGAGGTCCTCAAGGTGCTGGAAAAAGCCCAGGAACTGATGAAGGATATATCTCTCAGTGCGGAAAAAAGAGCAGAGGTGCTTCTCAAAAGTGCAGAGGCCGAAGCTGATATGATCACCAGAGAAGCGAGAGAAAACGCACAGCGGCTCAAAGATGAGTACAGCAATTTGAGGAACAAGTACATAAGCTTCAGAGACAAGTATAAGGAAATGCTGGAAGCGGAGCTTTTCAGGTTCAACACCATGAATGACGGGATATTCCCGGAAAGCGAGGAGGACAGGTTGGCTGAACTCCTGGACGCTACCGGCGTCGGTCCGGATGTGAGCGAGAAGGTGGAAGAGGCAAAAAAAGAGGCTGACAAGAAGGTGCCGGAAACACCGGGAGAAACGGATATAAAAAAGACCTTGGTGCTGGGCCGGACAGGAGACCTGTAAAGTGTCAAAAAGTGTGAAGTACTGTTTGATAGTTGCAGGCGTCATAGCGGCAGACCGGATAATAAAGATCCTGGTCTCCGCTTTTATGTATATCAATGAGAGCATAGACATATTTGGAGATTTTTTTGCTATAACTTACATACAAAACAGAGGAGCCGCATTCAGTATCCTGAGCGGACACAGATGGTTCCTCATCGGGGTCACCACTGCAGTTTTGTTTGTGATATGCATCTACTGGGCGAGGCACCTGAAAAGAGGAAGAAAATCAATGCTCACGGCACTGTCTCTCATACTTGGAGGCGGCATAGGCAATCTGCTTGACAGGGTCATGTACGGATATGTGGTGGATTATTTAGATTTTGGATCTTTTCCGGTGTTCAATCTGGCAGATATCTGTGTATGTCTGGGATGTGGGCTGTTGTGTATATATGTGATATTCATAGATAAGTGACAGGAGGGAAAGTCAGACTGAGGCCATGGAAAGCAGCGAGTATACCATTACGGTCGATAGGGAAACGGCAGGAGAAAGACTTGACAAGGCTCTCTCCCTTGAGATAGAGGAGATCTCAAGGAGTTATATCCAGAAACTGATAGAGGACGGTCAGGTTTTTGTAGATGACAAAAAAGCGACGTCAAAAAAAGAGAAAGTCAAAGAAGGTCAAAGGATAAGAGTGACCATGCCGCCTGTCCGTGAGGCAAAAGCTTTGCCTGAGGAAATGGAACTGGATGTAGTCTATGAAGACAAAGAGCTGCTGGTGGTGAACAAGCCAAAAGGGCTCGTGGTACATCCGGCGGCAGGGAATCCTACAGGGACTTTGGTAAACGGGCTGCTCCACCACTGTGGTAACGAGCTTTCATCCATAAACGGAGTCATGCGTCCCGGCATAGTCCATAGGATAGATAAAGATACGAGCGGACTTTTGGTAGTTGCAAAAACTGATGTGGCCCATAAAGGTCTTGCAGAACAGCTTGCCTGTCATTCCATCGTGCGGGCCTACAGGGCCGTGGTCTTGGATAACATAAGAGAAGATGAAGGTACCGTCGATGAACCCATTGGACGGGATCCCAAAAACAGACTCAGACAGGCCGTCGTATATAACAATTCCAAAAGGGCTGTGACACACTATAAGGTGATCGAAAGGATGGGCAGATACACTCTTATAGAGGCGCGTCTCGAAACAGGAAGGACGCATCAAATAAGAGTCCATATGGCCTATATAAAACATCCTCTTCTTGGAGATGCCCTTTACGGAAGCAGGAAGAATCCCTTCTCCATAGAGGGTCAGATGCTCCATGCATACCGGTTGGGATTCATCCATCCGGTGACAAGTGAATACATGGAATTTAGGGCAGAGGACCCTCCGGAATTCGATGAAGTACTTAAAAAAATAAGAGGCAGGATGTAGAGCAACAGTGTCGGAAATGCAGATAGCCTTCAGTCCTTTGAAATAATTTCACTTATGCAACGTTTACATATTTGACCATTCCGAAAAGAAACGGTGTCTGTGGGGCTGCCGCATATCCAGCAGACATTGTCTTTTTTGTCATGGCATATGTCGGTCCCCCACATGAACTCAGCCTTTTCCTCTGCCACAAAATCACGTCGGCGATATAGATCCCGGGGATCCTTTTCTTTTATCATATCATTGCACAGCCTCCTTGTGTTTTTAAGAAGATACAATAAAATATGTGTGACGATGCATCGGGTGCCTGCAGGCTGAGATTTTTACACGAGGTCAGGTCCCGATGATAGCGGATTATAAAACTGACTCTTAGTGCATACAAGCAGGGAGAATCAAAAATCGGTTTGCCGATGCATATTTGATGTTTGATGGATTCAGGAGTCTATGGCTGAGGGACGGTCAGGATCCACATAAAGGGTCTTGTTGTTAGTGAATATGACCATTCCCGGTTTTGCGCCGTTAGGTTTTTTCACATAACGGACTTTGGTATAGTCCACCGGAACGTTCCCGGAAGATCGGGCTTTGCTGTAATAGGCAGCTATGGAGGCGGCTTCTGCAAGGGAAACGTCGTCTACATCCCTGTTGTTTGCAAAAAGTATCACATGGGATCCGGGCATGTCCTTTACGTGTAGCCAAATATCATTTTTGCCGGCGAGCTTGAATGTGAGATAGTCGTTTTCTCTGTTGTTTCTCCCTGCAAGGACGTCGAGACCGGTGGATGTCTTGAATGGGTAGGGCTCGAAGACAGATTTGTTTTTATTCTGTTTTTTCGAATTTCTGCTTCTTATGAACCCGGATTCATAAAGTTCCTGTCTTATTGCCTCGAGCTGGCTTTCGTTGCCTGCACTTTGTATGTAGTGAGAGATGGATTCCAAATACTCGATATCTTTCTCAGTTTCTTTGAGCTGTATGTTTTTTTCCTTTATGGCACGTTTCGCCTTGGTATATTTTTTGAAGTATTGCTGGGCGTTCTTGGAAGGGGAGAGTTTTTTGTCGAGGATTATCTCCACATTGCCGCCATCATAATAATTTGTGAGGGAGACTTTTTCCGAGCCCGGCTCTATACCATGTATGTTGGCGGTGATGAGCTCTCCATAGAGTCTGTATCTGTCAGCATTTTCCGCCTCCAATATGTCATCACAAAGACGTTGTTTTTTCAGGCGCAGTTTTTTGAGGCAGCTGTTGGTGGACTTCGTCAGCGAAGATGAGATCTGTTTCATCCTGTTGGCACTTTCTTTATGATCGTAGTACCATTCGAGAGCCGAACTGACATCGGGAAATTCTTTTTCCTGACAGGAACCGGAATATTCATGTATAGGTATCACATGGATGTCTCTGGGCTTTCCCTGGGATATATACACTTTGGGAGAAAAACTCTCTTCGCCTGACGAAACTATCGCTGAAAGAGTCCGGGCGCACTCCTCCGGAGAAAGAGCGCAGGACAACTCTCTGGCCACAAGAGGGGATATGCCCTGTATGGCGGACACCATCCTGTCGGATATTTCAGTCCCCGCTGTTTCGTCAGCCCAGATGCGGGTCATTTTCTCGCCATCGATTTCAGTAAATGGGATCTTACCCATGTCAGGCGGATATGTATAGGGGCGGCCGGGCAACACATCCCTGACACTGTTCATATCGGGAGGGAGATGTTTTATGGCTTCCAATATGAGACCGCTCTTGGTATCTACCAGACTTATATTGCTGTGTTTGCCCATTATTTCGAAAACGAGTTTTTTGTTCAGACCGAACCCCATCTCATCCCGCGTTTCCAGATCGATCTCTATTATCCTTTCAGTTTGATATTGTCTCACATCGGTCACGCGGCCTCCGGTTATATGTTTTCTCAGGAACATACAGAAATTCCCGGGGACCGTAGGATTTTTGTAGTTTTTTTTCGTAATGAACACGCCGGGACGGGAGCCCGATGAGGAACCGTACAGTTTGATCTTTCCCTTTGGTGTATGAAAAAATATAACCAGTTCATCTCTTTGAGGCTGATATATTTTTTCTATCTTCGCAAGATAAAGCCTCTCGTTGAGCTCTTCTGCCAAAGCTCTGATGACAATGCCGTCAAAAGCCACTTTTCTCTCCTTCTCATGTACCTATTTATGTTATAATGATAACACGAATCATAAATTTATTGAAGACAGGGAGAAAATTGTATGATCAGAAGTATGACGGGTTTTGGACGAGGGGAGTATGCTGATGAAAAGAGGAGTATGGTATGCGAGATACGGACGGTGAACCATCGCTATTCGGATGTCATGGTCAAGATGCCGCGGAGATATGGGTTCGCGGAGGATATGATCAAGAAAGCCGTCAAAGAATCCATAAAAAGGGGGAAGTGCGAGGTATCTCTACTGGTAGAAAGTATCGCTGAAGATGACCTTACCATAAATGTGAGCAGGGTCACTGCTGAGCAGTATTTCAGGTGTTTGAAGGAATTGAAAAAAGAATTCCCCGTGACGGGAGAGATCAGTGTGGATCTTTTAGCGAGCTTTCCCGATGTGATAAAGGCCATGCCTTCCGTAGAGGATGAGGAAGAGATAAAGATATCCATATCCAAAGCTCTCGCAGAGGCGATCGATAATCTTACGATCATGAGAGTGTCTGAAGGAGAAAAACTGGCTGCAGACATATGGATGAGGGCTGACGCAATAAGGGAAAAACTGGCTGCGATCGAAAAGAGATGTCCGGATTTGGAAAAAATCTATATGGAAAAACTCAGGGGCAGGATAAAGGAACTTTTAGACGGCCAGATAGCGGTGGACGAGGACAGGATATTGCTTGAAGCCGCCATATTCGCTGACAAATCAGGGATAGATGAGGAGATCGTAAGACTCAAAAGCCATCTGAGCCAGCTTGACAGCATATTAGAGCAAGGGGAGCCAAGTGGGAAGAAACTGGACTTTCTCGTACAGGAGATGAATCGTGAAGCCAATACCATAGGTTCAAAGGCAAACGACCTTGAGATCACCGAATATATGTTGGAGATAAAAAGCGAAGTGGAAAAGATAAGAGAGCAAGTGCAGAATATAGAATAATGGATGACTATAATATCAACAACAGGAGGTATTAGGGATGGCGACCGGAGAAATAGTAACTCTTGTGATCACCATAATATTCGTGCTGGATATGGCTGTTGCGTTTTTGGTAATATTCATAGAGCGCAAACGTCCTGCAGCGACTTTGGCGTGGGTATCGACAATATTGGCCTTGCCGGTCATAGGGATAGTCCTTTACTGTTTTTTTTCCCAGAACATAGCGAGGAAAAAGATTTTCAAACTCACTGAAGGTGAGGACAGGGCGATGACCAGCTCACTGCGAAAACAGGAGCGAAGCATCAAAAACGGAGAATTCATATTTTCCAATAGAGAAGCTGATCTTTGGAAAGACCTGATCCTTTTGAACCAGAATTACGGACGATCATATCTGACACAGGACAACGATATAAAGATCATAACCGACGGGAAAGAGATGTTTTCCGATCTTATCGAGGATATACGAAATGCCGAGAAAAGTGTAAATGCCTGCTATTTCATCCTAAAGCCGGATGAGGTCGGGAAAAAATTCATAGAGGAGCTTACAAAGGCTGCGGAAAGAGGCGTGGAAGTCAGATTGCTCATAGATGCAATGGGTTCGAAAAAAATATGGAAGAGACATACGAGAAACCTTCGGCGGGCAGGGGGAAAGGTCGCAGAGTTTTTCCCCACATTGCTTCCCATATTCAAAACCATAAATGTCAGGTTCAATTACCGTAACCATAGAAAAATAACGGTCATAGACGGCAAGATAGGATATATAGGCGGATTCAACATAGCCAAAGAATATCTGGGACTCAAGGAAAAATTCGGCTACTGGCGCGATACGGTCATAAGGGTCACCGGAGGAGCTGTGCAGGATATGAATATGAGATTCTTCATGGACTGGCGGTATGCGTCAAAAGAAAATGTGGATCTTTCAGATGTGTTCTTCACACCTCCCGTTACAGAAGGCGAATCAGCGATGCAGATAGTCAGCAGCGGACCGGACAGCAAACATGAAAAAATAAAAAGAGCTATGATGAAGATGATAACTTCCGCAGCTGAGGAAGTGCTGATACAGACACCTTACTTCGTTCCCGACGGGCCTATGCTGGAGTCTGTGAAAATGGCTGCTCTCTCTGGAGTGAAGGTCAAGATAATGATACCCTGTATGCCCGATCATATATTCGTGTATTGGGCGACCTATTCCTATGCTTATGACATCATAGAGAGCGGAGGAGAGATATACATATATGACAACGGATTCCTCCATGCAAAAACCATAATGGTGGATGGCGAAGTTGCGACTATCGGGTCTACGAATTTCGATGTAAGGAGCTTCCGGCTCAACTTCGAAGGAAACGCTTTTATATATGACAAGGATACTGTGAAGAAATTAAGAGACACCTTCGAGGAGGATCTTAAAAGCTGCCATCAGCTCACCAAGGAACTTTATGACAAGAGATCTCTGGCAATAAGGATAAAAGAACCTGTGGCCAGGTTGATAACGGATATACTCTGATTGAGAAAGGAAGGATAATGATCTGATATGCAGAGATTTCATTCAACACAGATGTGGATATTGATAGCTATAATGGCGTACATGGCTTTCAGATCGGGAGGATTCGCCTCACCGATGGACTGGCTCATGAGGCAGCTGTACTGCTTGCCGGGCATATTGATAGGGCTTTGTTTTCATGAGTTCGGACACGCCTTCGTGGCGTACAAACTGGGAGACGATACGCCGAAGATCCAGGGACGTGTCACTGTTAATCCTGTCGCCCATATAGACCCTGTGGGGTTTTTGGCCTTGATATTCGTAGGCTTTGGATGGGGAAAACCTGTAGAAATAAATCCCGGGAATTTCAAGCACAGAAAGAGAGATGAGATACTGGTGGATATAGCCGGCGTCACAGTGAACTTCGTGCTTGCTGTGATCTTCGCTTTCGTGCTGAGATTCTATACGGGCGCCATGGGGTATGATGCCAGTGAATTCCAGTGGGCCATATGGACCATGATCTACTATGCAGTCTATATCAACCTTATTTTGATGGTATTCAACCTTTTGCCTATACCGCCTCTTGACGGATTCAACCTTATAGTGGAGATATTCAACTTGAGACATACAGGGTTTTACAGAGCAGTGTATGACAAAGGCATGCTCATACTCATGGTGCTCATAATATTCAATGTGATCAGCTATATAATGTCGCCGTGTATCAGAGTGCTTATGAACGCACTTTATGCCATAACGGGAGCGCCGCTTTCCTTTGGATAAGGACTCTTTTGAGACATGAATTTGATTTATTTGTGAATGTTGTATGAAAAGACAGAAATAAACACATAGCAGATATCCGCTGAATGTATAATCCTTAACATAAGCGGATTTTAGTTTACGTCGTGTTTTTTAAGCAAGGCTTTATTTGGGATCTTCACCCGGATATATCAGAGTGAAAGAGGAAAGGATGATAATGATGCGGAAGGAATCGGAGGTAAAAGTCAGAAAAAAAATATTGGTTTGGATGATGGCTCTTGTGATGACGGCCTCTCTGATACCACAGTTTGCAATGGAGGCATCAGCGGCGGCTACAGTTGCCGAAACAGGAGATATTTCCTACTCAAGCCTCAGTGAGGCGTTGGATGCTGCGGAGGACGGCGACAAGGTGACTCTCACATCGGCAGGAGATGAGTGGGAATCAGTGCGGTTCACAAAACCGGGATGTACGGTGATGGTGGATCTTTCCGACAACACATTCAACGGGAAAATAAACGTCACGTCGGGAGAATTGATAATATACAACGGAGCGGTGAACAATTCCTCTGCCGTGGGAGGCGACAGCCAGAATGCTGTAAGCGATACAGGCATGGGAACGGTCTCGGCGCCCAAAGGATCAGAGGTGACGGATGGGGACCTGATGGTGTATCCCAACGGCTATAAGATAACTGTGAATGCAGGTGCAGGGGGAACGCTGACCTACAAGTATGATATGAACGGAGACGGCAATATTTCATCATCGGAATATGAAACTGCCGAATCCGGTATATACAAAGCATTGACAAGGCATACTTTTGTGGCAACACCTGACGATCAGGAAAAAATGCAGGCCAATGTAGACGGAGGCACTGCAGTGGTATCTGTGGATAAAGCTACAGGCACTGCGACGGCTGCCTATACTAATCTGAACAACAACAGGACATTGGATGTCGAGTTCGGGGCCAAGTATTTCGAAACATCTATGGAAAAGAATGCACCTTACGGCGGTACGGTGAAGGCCTATTCAGAGGATGAGAACGGGAATACGGTAACCACATCAATAGCATCGGGAAAAACGAGCGCCACAGCAGAGACGGCATACGGAGGGAGCCAGACCATAGAGGTATCGCCCAGTGACGGCTACAGGCTTTTGAGCATAGAAGTAGACGGAAAGACCATAGAAGTGCCGGAGGATGAACAGTACAACACATATACTTTCGACGATTGGACCGTGGTCAAGGAAAATCATGAGATAAAGGTAAATTTTGAGAAGACCTCTCTTTTTATCATGATAGACGCAGGCCATTATGCTTACGCGAACAAGGGGGCCATATCAGGTTACTGGGAATCGAAAACTATGTGGACTCTGCACAATTATCTCGTAGATGAGTTGGAAGAATATCCGGGGATAATAACAGGTAAGACCAGGACCACCCAGAGCAAGGATCTGGCATTGGAATCCAGAGGAAAGAAGTCTGCCGGATACGATCTCTTCATATCCATGCATTCCAATTCCGGAGGTTCTTCTGCAAAATATGCCCTTGCAATAGTGACTTCCACCAAAGGCACATACAGAGAGTCCAAGCCCATCGGTACGGAACTGGCAAAGACCATAAGGGATACCATGAATACCGGCTCATATCAGGTGTGGACCAAAAAACAGAGCAATGGAACAGAATGGTACGGTGTGCTCAGGGGAGCGGCATCGGTAGGCACTCCGGGTATAATACTGGAACACAGTTTCCACAGCAACACTACGATGTGCAGATGGCTGATGAAAGACAGCAATCTTAAAAAGATGGCTGAGGCAGAGGCTGAAACCATAGCAGATTTTTACGGCCTCGAAAAGGATGGAACAGTAGCGACGCCAAAGAAAGTCACTGGGGTGGATGCCGTACCCAACGGACCTGTATCGGCCATAGTAAAATGGGATAAAAGCGATAGTGCTACCGGATACAGGATATATAGGAGCACATCCAAGACAGGATCATATACTAAAGTGGGGACTGTTTCCGGAAAATCCAATACATCATTTACCGATACGGGTCTTGAGACCGGAAAATATTACTATTACAAAGTCAGTGCCGTCAGGAGCTACACTTCAGGCGGAAAGACCAAAACCGTGGAAGGAGTCAAGTCAAGTCAGGATGTGGTGAAACCCAGACCGAAAAAACCCACTATCGTCCTGAGCGCGGGGAACACTACGATGACAGTGTCATGGTCAGCTGTAGACGGCGCCGATGGATATGAGATATACATGTCGAGATCCAAAAACGGCACATATTCAAAAGTGACCGATGAGAACATCGAATTCGGGCCGTACATCGCTACCGGACTCAAATCCAATACCACATATTATTTCAAGGCAAGAGCCTATACATATGTGGATGGAAAGAAAGTCTACAGCAATTATTCATCTGTAGCGAGCAAGAAGACATCAAAGTAGGATAAGGATCAAAAGCCCCCGCTGCAAGCGGGGGCTCAGACTGTAGACAAAAGTCCAACTTCAAAGTGGAGAGGTTGGGCTTTTTCTATGCATAAAACAAAGATAAATGTTGAAATTCCAATGATCAGAGCGAT
>CASDUO010000015.1 GCA_949284065.1 uncultured Bacillota bacterium | reverse complement strand
CGTCGAGGACTCCATCTTTTCAGATAGGTCCGTTGTTGACTGTATTTCATGCACTATGAAGTTTTCAAGGTGTACAGTTTCCCAAGAGAAAACTGCTGGCCGATTTGACGACCGTACACTATATTACAATTTTCGCTTCCCTCTGTCAATCCCCTTTTTGACCATTTTTTTGTTTTTTTGAAGTTTTTTTGTTTTCCCGCTGTGAGGCAGGTCGTATTCCGTATGAAGCCCTCTACCTCTGTCCCTTCAGGGTCACATACCGTGATCTGCCGCTCCGCTTTCACGGCTTTTTCTTTCCGGTCAAATCCCCGCAATTGAATTTTTATACACCAAAGTGTACTAATTTACTTTATTCTATTTGATTGACAACATGGAGCCCGATAAACTATAATTAGCGTGATACACCGGATTGTAAGAGTTGGTTTTAATTTTTTCACATGCAATCATAATATTCTCAAGTCCGGTGTTTCGATGTATTCCTATTCTATACTATTTATATAAGGAGGACTTATTATGGGTAAAAAAATCCCTATGTGGCAATGTATCCTCGTCATGATCGTCCTTTTGCTCTTTCTCTACTGGGGCATCATGATCGATACCGATGCAGGCGAAGGTCATGTGGCGCTTATCCTGGCAGCAGCGTTTGCCGGACTCATAGCGCTGGCAAACGGCTGGAAATGGAAGTACATGGAGCAGGGTATCCTGGCTGCTATCAACAGGACCATGCAGGCCATACTGATCCTTGCAGTAGTAGGTCTCATGCTGGGTTCCTGGATGGCAGGCGGTGTCATAGCTTCCATGATGTACTACGGTATCCTGGTCATAGCACCTTCCGTTTTCCTTTTCACAGCATGTCTGCTTTGTTGTATAGTTTCACTTGCTACAGGTTCGTCCTGGTCTACGGCAGGTTCCATGGGTGTTGCTCTCATCGGTGTAGGGACGGCTCTCGGATGGCCCGCTTATATGACAGCAGGTGCAGTAGTATCGGGCGCATACTTCGGCGACAAGATGTCCCCTCTGTCCGACACCACCAACCTGGCTCCTGCAGTTGCAGGTTCCGAACTGTTTGAACACATCAAGCACATGATCAAGACGACGGGACCTTCCCTGGTAGTAGCTCTCATAGTATATCTGGTCCTGGGCTTCTTCGGAGATCATGCAGGTGGCGGAAACACAGAAACTATCGACGCTATTCTCACATACATTTCCGACAGCTTCAATATTGGTATAATTTGTCTCATACCTCCCGTATTCGTAATCGTAGCTGTTGCTTTGAAACTCCCTGCACTTCCTTCCCTTATCGGAGGCGTCGTGCTGGGCATACCTTTCATCGCAATGCAGTCGGCTCATACGGGACTGACCATCAAATCCGTGCCTTACATACTCAACTATGGATATGCAGCTCCTATTCCCGAAGGGGCTGACGCCGTTATACAAGAGTTAGGTGGACTGTTGTCTAACGCAGGTATGCAGGGCATGATGTGGACCATCTCCCTGATCCTGTGCGCTATGGTCTTCGGAGGTATAGTAGACTCCACCGGGATCATGGCAACTGTTGCAGGAGCACTGCTCAAGCTGGCAAGAGGCACGAGAGGCGGACTGGTAACGGTCACCATCGTTTCCTGTGTAATCGTAAACGCCCTCTGTTCCGACCAGTATCTGGCAATCATCCTGCCCGGCAGAATGTATAAAGAAGCTTTCGAGGACAGAAGACTCAAGGCAAGGAACCTTTCCAGATGTCTGGAAGACTCCGGTACTCTTACATCCAACTTCATCCCTTGGAACACCTGCGGCGCTACTATGTCGAGCTTCCTGCAGTGTCCTCAGTGGGGTGCAGGCGGATATGCACCTTTCGCTATCCTCAACTGGCTGAACCCTCTGGTATCCATCTTCTACGGATTCACAGGTATAACCATGGACGAGATGACGGAAGAAGAATATCAGGAAATTCTCCGTCAGAGAGAAGAAGACAAGAGGGCTGCAGAAAAAGCCATGGAGGCTTAATAACTGTTTGGTTCAATATGATGGAATACATGAGAGGGATGCAAGAGCATCCCTCTTTTCTTATATTTCTTCTCCTCATATCGTTGACAAACACCGTTCCCGTTTGAGATAATACGAAAGGACATAACCGAAGAACATGCCTTATTAAGAGTGACTGAGGGAATAGGCCCTGTGACGTCCGGCAACCATTGCACGATGCAAGGGTGCTAAATCCTACCCGGTAAGGGAAAGATGAGGTCTTTACGGAGCCTCTTCTTGCAAGAGGTTTTTTTATGACGATCATGAAACCAAAAGGAGGTAAATTTATAATGAAGAGACTTTTTACATCTGAATCTGTAACAGAGGGACACCCTGACAAGATATGCGATCAGATCTCAGATGCCATAGTGGATGCCATCATGGAAAATGACCCCAGGGGACGTGTGGCTGCAGAAACCACCGTCAATACAGGCTATGCAATGATCATGGGTGAAATAAGCACGAACTGCTATGTGGATATAACCGGGATTGCACGGAAAGTGATCCTGGACATAGGATATGACAGGAGCGATTACGGTTTTGACGGCAACACCTGCGCGGTCCTCACTGCCATCGATGAACAATCTACCGATATCGCCATGGGTGTAGATGATGCCTTGGAGGAAAGGGGCACATCTAAGGCGGATAGATTCGATCAGATCGGCGCAGGGGATCAGGGCCTCATGTTCGGCTACGCCTGTAATGAAACTCCTGAGCTCATGCCTCTTCCCCTGAGTATGGCTCAAAAGCTCACGAGGCGCCTTACGGAAGCGAGGAAAAAAGGGGAACTCACATATCTCCGCCCTGACGGCAAGTCACAGGTCACAGTGGAATACGAGGACGGCAAGGTGAACAGGATAGACACCGTGCTGCTGTCCACCCAGCATGACCCCGACGTGTCACATCAACAGCTCGAATCGGACATGGTCGAAAAAATCATCAGACCTACTCTTCCTCCCGGCCTCGTTGACGAAAATACCAAGTATCTGGTGAACCCTACAGGAAGATTCGTCATAGGTGGGCCTCACGGTGATTCCGGCCTTACGGGCAGGAAGATAATAGTGGATACGTACGGCGGTATGGCAAGACACGGCGGCGGCGCTTTCAGCGGTAAAGACCCTACCAAAGTTGATCGCAGCGCATCATATATGGCCAGATACGCGGCCAAGAACATTGTTGCAGCAGGCTTGGCGGATAAGTGTGAGATACAGGTATCTTACGCCATCGGCGTTGCCAAACCTCTTTCCATAGCAGTGGACAGCTTCGGCACAGGTATGAAAAGCGACGAAGAGCTTTCGAAAATAGTCAGGGACCATTTCGACTTCAGACCTGCCGCCATAATCGAGAATCTGGATCTTCAAAAACCCATATACAGACAGGTCGCCTCCGGAGGGCATTTCGGCCGACCTGATCTGGACCTTTCATGGGAAAAGACCGATAAGGCAAAAGAATTGAAATAAATCTCAAGAGGGTGTGGAAATGCACCCTCTTTTCATGTTAAAATACCTTTGGTTGAGATCGGGTCACCGGTCTTCTTCTGTTCTTATATATATTCTGTTATTGTTGTTCTTTGATAAAGAGAGGAGTATCATGGAGAATTTTTTCAAACTCAAAGAAAACGGCACTAATGTAAGGACCGAGGTGATTGCAGGTATCACCACTTTCCTTTCGATGGTGTACATTCTGGCGGTCAACCCGTCGATACTTTCAGCTGCCGGCATGGATCCGGCTGCTATATTCACAGCAACTGCGGTTTCTGCCGCCTTTGCCACACTGTGTATGGCATTCTTTGCCAACTATCCGGTGGCTTTGGCCAGCGGCATGGGTCTCAATGCCTATTTTGCCTATTCCGTATGTGTCCCTATGGCTGAGGCCGGGATCAACGATCCCTATCAGATCGCTCTGACAGCCGTACTGGTAGAAGGTATCATCTTCATCCTTCTTTCCCTGTGCAGTTTCAGAGAGGCCCTGGTAAACGATGTACCCAAAAACCTCAAGCTGGGTATCACTGCAGGTATAGGTCTTTTCATCGCTCTGGTAGGATTCGAATCGGCAGGCATAGTCATTTCCGATCCCTCAACAGTAGTGGCTCTCGGAGATCTTTCTTCCCCTCAGGTCGCCCTGGCTCTCATAGGCCTCCTCGTAGTGGTCATCCTTTATCACTTCAATGTGACAGGATATATACTGTGGGGCATACTCATAACCTGGATCCTGGGAATGATCGCACAGGTAGGCGGCTGGTATGAAGTCGATGTGGAAGCCGGAGTCTATTCCCTCTTTCCTGATTTCTCTTCAGGGACTCTGCCATCCATGCCTACTTTCTTTGGATTTGATTTCAGCTATGTGACAGATCATTTTATAGAATTCGCCGTCATAACTTTCTCGTTCCTGTTCGTTGACATATTCGACACGGCCGGAACTCTCATAGGTGTTGCCAGCAAAGGAAACCTTTTGGACGAGAACGGAAAACTGCCCAAAGCCAAAGGCGCGCTCCTTGCAGACGCAGTAGGAACCGTAGTAGGTGCATGTCTTGGAACCAGCACCGTAACCAGCTATGTCGAGTCCAGCGCCGGTGTGGCTGCCGGAGGCCGTACAGGTCTCACTTCAGTGGTCACGGCCATACTGTTCGTACTGGCTCTTTTCCTTTCGCCCATATTCCTGGCCATACCCGGATTCGCGACTACACCGGCTCTGGTATTCGTAGGTCTCCTCATGCTCAGCAGCGTGAAGGATATGGATTTCACCGGTGATGCTGCAGGGGCTATCGGAGGCTTCATGGCCATAGTGATGATGCCTTTCACATATTCCATCGCAAACGGCATCATGTTCGGGATACTTTCATTCGTCATAGTGAAGATATTCCAGGGCAAAGCATCAGACGTGCATCCTGTAATGTGGATATCTGCAGTGCTATTCGTACTCAGGATACTCACATTGATTTGATGACATTGGAAACAGCCATATAAGGATAGATCCGATCCATAATGTCCGGGAGGCTTATTATGAAAAATCAAGACGATCATATTTATTACGAAATGGAAATTGCCGGATTGAAAAGACGGCTCCCTCTGTTCCCCGTAAGTGAAGCTACATCAATTGCAGCCTTCATAATGTTCGGTGATGTGGAGATGACCGTCGCTGCAGCCGACGCATTACTAAAGAAGGCTCCTGACTTCGACATCATGATAACAGCCGAAGCCAAGAGCATCCCTCTGGTATACGAAATGACCAGGCAGGCAGGTCTGTCCGACTATGTGGTGGCGAGGAAAGCACCAAAAGTCTATATGGATGAGATAATTGAAACGAGAGTGGATTCCATAACCACACACGGTTCCCAGACCCTTTGCATCGGCAAGAGCGATGTGGAAAAGATAAAAGGTCGCAAAATCCTCATAGTGGATGATGTGATAAGCACGGGAGAATCTTTGAAAGCCATAGAGTCTTTGGTGGAAAAGGCCGGCGGTATACCGGTAGCCAAAATGGCTGTACTTGCAGAGGGGGATTCCATGGAACGGCCCGACATAATAGCCTTGGGGAAACTTCCCCTTTTCAACGTGGACGGAACTGTTAAATGATATGATATGAAAACCGGGACTTATATCCCGGTTTTTTTATTTCTTCATATATGCTGCGTTCCACATCTTCCCTTTATGTCCCTCGGTCAACTGCAAGCAGCCGGCATCATGCCTCTATTGCATTCTCCCTCTTCTTTGCCCATTTGGAAATGAACACCTGGAGTATGCCCGCCACAGGAACAGCCAGTATCATCCACGTCAAGCCGCCTAACGTGCCGGCAATGGTCACCGCCAGCAGTACGAACAGAGGATGGAGTCCCGTAGAAGATCCTACCACCTTGGGATATATGAGGTTCCCGTCTATCTGCTGTATGACCAGCAGTATCACCACTGCGATGACGCCCTGCCATATACCGTCTGTAAGGAATCCTACCAGGAATGCGGGTATCATCCCCAAAATAGGTCCGAAATAAGGTATGACATTGCACATACCTGCAACTATCCCCACAAACACTCCGAACTCCAGGCCTCCTACAGTCAAAGCCACAGAGGCCAGGGTAGCCACTATGAGTGCATCCAGGAGGACACCCCTTATGAATTTGGCAAGCACTTCGTCACAATCGCGTAAAACATCATTTATCCGTTCATGCTTGTTCGGGAAAAACAACTGCATGGCCTTGTTCCAAAATCCGACAAAATATTTTTTATCTATCAAAAGGTATATGCTGACTATGATACCGACCACGAAATTCACTATGCTCCCCACCAGGTTGGATACGCTCCCGATCACTGCAGATGCATTGAAATTCTCAGAAAGCCACTGCATGATCCCGTTTACAGTATCCTGAAGCTCATTTGAAAAAGCTGCATCGGGGATGTTTTCTATCCAGTTTTGGATATCTACCTCATAGTCCTTTATGAGATCCATCAGGGTACTTACAAAATCCGTCATACTGCTCACGACGAGTTTCCCCATTATCATCACCGCGAAGAAATATAACAGGATCACCACTGCCGATATGAGTATCAAATACATTATCAGGACCGAAATAAGGCGGGACGCTCTTTCCCTCTTGATTTTCTTTTCGCCTTCCTCCACTTCGCCTGCCAGTTTCCCGCTTATCTTGCCGTCAAAAAATGTGACGCCCGGGTCGATTATATATGCCAGCACCAAGCCTATGATAAGGGGAGATATCACAGTGAAAAATCCCGAAATGAACTTTCCTACCGCTATGGTCACATCGTCGATGTTACCTATGATGAAATACAGCACGTACAGTATCAATGCCATTACGATGATGAATACACCGTATTTGAGCAAGGTGCTGTCACTCATTATTTTTTTGAATTGTTTTTTATACATCCGGTATCGTCCTCTCCTTTTCAAAGCGGTCTCCCCGCTCCTGTCATCGTCAGCTGTACCTGTTGCCGATGCCCTCTTACCCCTTACACTATATTCTACTTCTCTATTACGGTTTTGTCACCTGTATGTGCAGCCCAGTATCTCTCTCCCTTTCTGTCCAGGAAAGTTGCCAAAGGGAAATCATATTCCATAGTCATAAGGGGCGGCCGCCTCATAAGTTCATATGAGCCCCAACAGGGCATTACGCCCTGTGACTCATAGAACTCCTTTGCCGCACCGTTGAATATGTTGAGACCGGGACCGCCATAGACAGTGAATCCCGCTTCTATAAATTCCCTTATCCATCCCGGATTATTGACGAGCACTTCCGGTTTGTCTTTCTCCACGCCGAAAACTTCCGCAATATCTTCCCCTTTTTTTATCCTCTCAAACCTTGCAGCCAATTCTCTGTCCTTGCTCCCCTTAGTAACAGCAGGTATCATCATTATATCACCTGCTTCATCCTGTCTCTCCCGGACAGCTTCAAGAGGTCCTTTCCCGAATATCCCCTTTTGGGGCGTCCCTTTTATGCGCCCTTCATCATTTGTTATCAATACGGGGTTTTCTACTATCCCTGGGATGACTTTTTCTCTTCTGCCGGCCTTTGCCTCCGCAAACATCTCTAAAGCCTGCCTCCTGATCTTGTTTATGTTGCTCAGGGATATATTTACACCTTTTTCTATATGGACCGTGATCTCTCCCGGGTTGAAGTCCGTGCCGCCGGTCTTTTCCAGCTGCTCTTTTACCGTTTCAGCCGTGACCGCCTTTCTTCGCGCTATCTCCACACCCTTGGGTATGGTATGGGTCACTTGTCTTTCTCCTTCACTTATGGTAAGGGTCATACCCTTTTCCAGAGAAGCTGTGAATACCATATCGACATATATCTTCTTTTTGTCCTTGTTCCTGTAGCTGGCCTGCGCCCTCTCGTTGAGCCCTGCATCACCGGTTTTATACACAGAGTCTCCAGGGGCGACCCGGCCCTTTATATCTCCTATCCGCAACACACCGCCGCCTAAAGGCTTTATATACGTGACCACATTTCCTGTAAGCTCGGAAGCCCTTATTTCGACACCATCTCCCATTTCCAAGGGGGCCTCCAGTTTTACATCTACAAGGTTCCTTGCCTTAGGTACGGCCACTACCTTGCCTATGTATTTTCCCTGATGTTTGGGGAGCTCTCCGGAAAGGTATTCCTCATCTGAAGGTCTGCCGTCAAAGAATCCCTTCGTGAATCCTCCGCGGCTGTATATCTGCACCAGATCCTCTATATCGCCTTTTTCCACCCCATAAGATCCGGGAGAGGACATGTAAGCATCTATGTATTTCCTGTATATAGAGGTTACCGTGGCCACATATTCCGGGCTCTTCATACGTCCCTCTATTTTGAGTGACGATACGCCCATCTCTATGAGCCGGGGGAGCTCCTCCAAAAGACAGAGGTCTTTGGGACTCATATAATATCCTTCGTGCCTTCCGTCCTCATCTGTATAAGGCAGCCTGCACGGCTGGGCACATTCCCCTCTGTTGGCGCTTCGTCCTCCGATTATGCGGCTGAGCTGGCACTGGCCCGAATAACATATGCACAGGGCTCCGTGTACGAATACCTCTATGCGGCAGGGTGAGTCTGTACATATCTCCTTCAGTTCTTCGCAGCTCAACTCTCTTGCCACCACCACAGTATCGAAACCTGCAGCGGCTGCGAAGTCCACGCCGCTCCTGTTATATATGCTGGCCTGGGTGGAAAGGTGAAGAGCCATGTCCAGTATCCTTTCCTTTATAAGGGATGCGAGGCCCATGTCCTGTATTATGAGAGCATCTATCCCCGTCTCGTATGCGAAAGCCGCATAGTTGAGTCCTTCCTGCAGTTCATCATCTTTCACCAGGGTATTCATCGTAAGATACACCTTCACATTTTTGGAGTGGGCATATTTTACGGCATCGGGCAGCTGCTTACTTTTGAAGTTTTCCGCCCTTCCTCTTGCATTCAAAAATTCGCCCCCAAGGTACACAGCATCGGCACCGTTCTCCACGGCCGCCACCAACTGCGTCATCCCTCCTGCCGGAGCCAGCAGTTCCGGGGCCTCGATGGGTCTTTTGCTTTTATCTTTTTTCCCTTCAGTCATATTACGATCCTGTCCTCATTTCATATGTCACCCGAGGTGACGATCTTTCAATCATAGAAAACCTTGTACCGTTTTGTTCCCATCGTATCAATCGCAAAGAGGAAGCCCAAAAAGGCTTCCCCTCATATGGCATTTATTATACTTACACCAGCTCCAGGAATACGACTTCCGCGCAGTCTCCCCTTCTGGGACCCAGCTTGAGCACCCTCGTATAACCTCCGTTTCTGTCGGCATAACGGGGCGCTATGTCGTCAAAAAGTTTTGTGACTACATCTTCATCGTAGATGTAAGCCAATACCTGTCTCCTTGCATGAAGATCTCCTCTCTTTGCCAGGGTTATCATTTTTTCCGTCAGACGACGTGTCTCCATGGCCCTGTGTTTCGTTGTAGAGATCCTCCCTTCTCTCAGAAGGTCCGTTACCAGGTTTCTCAACATGGCTTTACGGTGAGCTGTTTCTCTGCCTAATTTTCTATAGCCCGGCATGTCCAGTCTCCTTTCCTTTATTCGTCAGTCTCCTTGAGTCCCAGACCCAGCTCTGCCAGCTTGATCTTCACCTCATCAAGAGACTTCTTTCCCAGATTCCTAACTTTCATCATATCTTCTTCAGACTTGTTGGTCAGTTCTTCCACCGTATTGATGGCTGCCCTCTTGAGGCAGTTGAAAGAACGTACTGAGAGTTCCAGTTCCTCTATGGTCATTTCAAGAGCCTTTTCTTTCTGGTCCTCTTCCTTTTCCACCAAGATCTCGATACCGTCGGTCTCATCAGTAAGCTGGACAAACAGGCTCAAATGCTCCTGCATTATCTTTGCTCCGATGGAAACTCCCTCCTCGGGAGTGATGGATCCGTCAGTCCACATTTCCAGTATAAGTTTATCGAAGTCTGTCACCTGTCCTACACGAGTGTCCTCCACTGTGAAGTTGACCTTTTTCACCGGCGTGTATATGGAGTCTACAGGTATCACAGCTATAGGGGTATTTTCGTCCTTGTTCTGCTCGGCGGAAATATACCCTCTTCCCTTGGATACGTTGATCTCCATCACCATTGTGGCATTTTCTTCCAGGGTGGCTATATGCAGATCCGGATTGAATATCTCTACGGTGCTGTCACATTCTATGTCAGCTGCCGTAACTTCTTTAGGTCCGACAGCATTGATAGTGACCTTCCTGGTTTCCTCCGGCCCGTTGAGCTTTATGGCCAGCATCTTCAGGTTCAATATAACTTCGGTAACATCTTCCTTTACTCCGGGAATAGTAGAAAATTCATGGAGGATACCATCGATTTTAACCGAAGTCACTGCCGCTCCCGGAAGAGAGCTGAGCAATATCCTTCTCAGGCTGTTTCCCAATGTAGTCCCGTATCCCCTCTCAAGAGGCTCCACGATAAACTTTCCGTAATTGGGATCTTCATCTGAAAATATGCATTCGATCGTAGGTTTTTCAATTTCTATCATTAAGAAATCCTCCTTTCTCCAAATTGTTCGTCAATGTACGATTTGCGGTCTCCCTGTCCGCATTACTTGGAGTACAACTCTACGATAAGGTGTTCAGCCACGGGAGTATCGATCTCTTCCCTTGTGGGCTGGGACATCACTTTTCCTTCAAGCTTTTCCGGGTCAACGGTGAGCCATGCAGGCACTGTGATCTCCATATCCTTTATTTCCTTGAATTTAGGCGAGTTCGTGCTCTTTTCCTTCACCTTTATCACCGATCCGGGTTCTACCTGAGCGGAAGGGATATCCACCTTTCTACCGTTCACCGTGAAATGGCCGTGCGTCACGAGCTGTCTGGCTTCTTTTCTGGAAGAGGCCAGGCCCAATCTATATACTACGTTATCCATGCGCATCTCCAGCATGATCAAAAGGTTTTCACCGGTCTTGCCCTTCATCCTGGAAGCCTTTTCGAAGGTGTTCCTGAACTGGCTCTCCTGGAGACCATAGAATCTCTTTGCCTTTTGTTTCTCTCTCAACTGGAGGCCGTAATCCGACGCCTTTCTCCTGCCCTGTCCGTGCATTCCCGGAGGGGTGCTCTTTCTTTCGAGGGCACACTTGGGAGAATAACATCTTTCGCCTTTGAGGAAAAGCTTTTGTCCTTCTCTTCTGCAAAGTCTGCAGTTAGCATCTGTATATCTTGCCATTCTCTTTTTCTCCTCCTTTCATCAGACTCTTCTTCTTTTGGGCGGGCGGCAGCCGTTATGAGGTATAGGGGTTATGTCCTTGATCATGGTTATGGAAAGACCTGCTCCCTGCAGCGCTCTTATTGCGGCTTCACGTCCGGATCCGGGGCCTTTAACGTATACTTCCACTGTTTTGAGTCCGTGCTCCATAGCGCCCTTTGCCGCTTCCTCAGCAGCCATCTGCGCTGCAAAAGGTGTGGATTTCCTGGAACCTTTGAATCCCAGGGATCCTGCACTGGACCATGACAGAGCATTTCCGTTCATGTCTGTCAAAGTTACAAGAGTGTTGTTGAAGGTAGACTGGATATGTGCCTGGCCTTTTTCAACGTTCTTGCGCTCTTTTCTCTTTTTTCTTACTGCTTTTTTCTGCGCTTTAGCCATTGCGTTCTACCTCCTTTACCCTTTCTTCTTACGACCTACTGTTTTCTTAGGTCCTTTTCTTGTTCTGGCGTTTGTTTTGGTCTTTTGCCCTCTTACAGGCAGACCTCTTCTGTGTCTGATACCTCTGTAGCATCCGATCTCCATGAGACGCTTGATGTTCAAAGACGTATCCCTTCTCAGATCTCCTTCAACGTCATACTCGGCGTCGATGACCTTTCTGATGGCACCGACTTCCTCCTCGGAAAGATCTTTGACTCTCACGTCAGGATCTACTCCGGCTTTTGCGAGGATGGCGTTTGAAGTGGGTCTCCCTATACCGTAAATGTAGGTCAGACCGATTTCGACACGTTTTTCTCTTGGTAAGTCTACACCGGCTATACGAGCCATATTCTCCTCCTGTTCCCATCTTCCGTCGCCCCGGGTCGATTAAAATCGGCGGGCAATATAAACGGGATGTTCCTGTGCTCGCGAATCACTTCGCGATAAATATAACTTATGATTTTTAGCCTTGCTTTTGCTTATGCTTGGGGTTCTCACAGATCACCATGACCTTCCCTCTTCTCTTGATCACCTTGCATTTTTCGCAAATAGGCTTTACTGATGCTCTAACTTTCATTTTGATTCTCCTTCCAACTTAGATCCGAGCCCTATTTTTCGCGCCACGTTATCCTGCCTCTGCTGAGATCGTATGTGGAGAGTTCCACCTTGACCTTGTCTCCCGGCAGGATCCTAATGAAGTTCATCCTGATCTTGCCGGACACATGGGCAAGTACCTCGTGGCCCGTCTCCAATCTCACTACGAACATCGCATTAGGCTGCGCGTCTACTACAACGCCTTCCGCTTCGATCACATCTTTTTTTGCCATCTCTTTCACCTTCATTACAGTGTGAGCAGCTCCGGCTCACCGTCCGTTATAACAACTGTATTTTCATAATGTGCGGCAAGTCCGCCGTCTACGGTCACTATGGTCCAGTTATCTTCCAGGGTCCTTACCCTGTATGAGCCTTGTGTAATCATGGGCTCGATTGCAAACACCATTCCCGCCTGTATCCTGGGGCCTCTGCCCGGTCTGCCGTAGTTAGGTATCTGAGGCTCTTCATGCATCTGCTGCCCCACACCGTGGCCTACCAGCTCTCTTATGACCCCGTATCCCCGGCTTTCCACCCGGGTCTGGATAGCATGGGAAATGTCGGAAAGTCTGCATCCTGCTTTGCAGTATTCAAGTCCGCTGAAAAAGCCTTCCTCTGCCGCCTTCATGATGTCTGTGGCCTCATCGCTGACTTTGCCTACCGGATATGTCCTGGCTGCATCGCTCACATATCCCTTGTATGTGGAGCCTACATCTATGCTGATGATGTCTCCCTCCTGTAAGCGCCTTTCCCTGCTCGGTATGCCGTGTACCACCTCTTCGTTTACAGAGGCGCACACGCTTGCCGGGAAGCCCTGATATCCTTTGAATGTGGGTATCATTCCGTGTTTCCTGATTATCTCCTCTACCCTGGTGTCTATCTCCTTGGTGGTTATGCCCGGCTTGATGATGCTTTCAAGAAACTCATTCAAAATGTATCCCGTGACTTTTCCCGATTCTCTTATCAAGTTTATCTCGTGTTGCGATTTGATATATATCATGATCCGCTTACGATCCTTTTTATTTCGTTGAAAACATTTTCCAGTCCCGCAGCTCCGTCAAGGTGTCTGATATTGCCTATCCTTTCGTAATATGCAACCAGAGGCTTGGTTTCGTTATTGTACACATCGATCCTGTTGTTGACCGTCTCTTCAGTGTCATCCGCTCTCTGTTTCAGCTGTCCGCCACAGTTGTCGCATATGCCTTCCTTCTTGGGAGGCATACCTACCACATTGAATGTGGCGCCGCAGTCCTTGCATACTCTCCTGCCCAGGAGCCTTTTCATGAGGACATCTTTTTCAACTTCCAGGTCCAGCACCCAGTCTATCTTTCCGCCATTGGATGCCAGAAAGTTATCCAGTGCTTCCGCCTGTGTCACTGTCCTGGGGAACCCGTCCAGCAGGAATCCGTTCCTGCAGTCGTCCTTTTGGAGCCTGTCTTCGGCGATTTCGATGACCAGGCTGTCAGGTACCAGTTCGCCCTTGTTCATATATTCCTGGGCTTTCTTCCCCAACTCGGTGCCCTGCTTTATGTTTTCTCTGAATATGTCTCCGGTAGAGATATGGGGGATACCGTATTCCGCTGATATCCTTGCGGCCTGGGTCCCTTTACCTGCACCCGGAGGGCCTAACAAAATGATATTCGTCATATTCATCCATCTCCCTTCCTCGCTTTACACATTATTTGAGGAATCCTTTGTAGTTTCTCATAACCATCTGCTGTTCAAGCTGCTTCATGGTATCCAGGGCGACACCTACGGCTATGAGGAGGGATGTGCCTCCGAAGTGGAAATCCATTCCCGTGAATTCACTGACTATAGTTGGCAATATCGCCACCAAAGCCAGGAACACCGCACCTACGAAGGTTATCCTGTTCATCACCTTTTGCAGGTATTCCACAGTCGCCTTTCCAGGCCTTATCCCCGGTATGAACCCTCCGTTCTGTTTCATGTTGTCTGAAACTTCTTTCGGATTGAAGGTGACCGAGGTGTAGAAATAGGTGAAGAACATGATGAGTATCACATTGAACACCGCATATACCCATACGCCCGGAGATCCTGTAGGGGAAAGCCATTTTTCTATGGCCGTGGCGAAATCGGAATCAGCTCCCACAAAATATGTGATGGTCAGAGGGAACTGGAGCAATGCCATGGCGAATATTACAGGGATGACTCCCGCCTGATTTACTTTCAGGGGAATATGTGTGGACTGTCCGCCATACATCTTCCTTCCCACTACTCTCTTTGCATATTGCACCGGCACTCTTCTCTGTCCCTGCTGTACCATTATGATGCCTACTATTACTGCCAGCGCAAAGAGCAGGAAGAGGACTATGGTCAGGAATCCCAGCTCTCCGGCCTGGAACCTTGCCCACGTGGTCTGTATTGCCGAAGGCAGTCTTGCTATGATACCGCCGAAGATTATGAGGGATATACCGTTGCCTATACCGTTTTCGTTGATCTGTTCTCCCAGCCACATAAGGAATGCAGTACCTGCAGAAAGCACCAGCACTATTACAGCCACCGAGAAAAAGTCAGTGCTTATGAGCGCCTGTCTGAACATACCCACAGATACACCTATGGCCTGTACGAAGGCGAGTACCACTGTGAGATATCGTGTGTACTGGGTTATCTTTTTCCTGCCTTCCATTCCTTCTTTTGCCAGCCTTTCCAATCTCGGAACAGCTATAGTCAAAAGCTGGAGTATGATCGACGCCGTGATATATGGCGTTATACTCAAGGCGAATATGGTCATATTCCCGAACGATCCGCCTGAAAACAGGTTGAACAATTCAAACAGTCCGTAGTTGCCGGAGAACAGATCTGCAAGCACAGTCCTGTCTATTCCCGGCACCGGTATGTTTGAACCGATCCTGAAAACCACCAGCATAAGCATTGTGAAGATTATCTTCTTCCTTATATCGGGGATCTTCCATGCTTTACTTATGGTCCTTAACATCTCCATATTAGATCACCTCTGCCTTTCCTCCGGCAGACTCAATTTTCTCTACAGCTGTTTTGCTGAACTTATGAGCCTTGACGGTAACATTTTTTTCGAGTTTTCCGTTACCCAATATCTTTACACCGTCTTTCATCTGCTTGATAAGTCCCGCTTCTTTCAAAGTCTCGGGTGTCACCTGGCTGCCGTCATCGAATCTGTTGAGGGCTTCAACGTTTACTTCCGTATACTCAGTCCTCCACACATTGGTGAATCCTCTCTTGGGTATCCTTCTGTAAAGAGGCATCTGGCCTCCTTCGAATCCCAGTCTCACACCGCCGCCACTTCTGGAGTTCTGACCGTTCATACCTCTGCCGCCGGTTTTTCCCTGTCCTGTGGCATGGCCTCGGCCCCTTCTCTTACGACTCTTGGTGGCACCTTCCGCTGCTTTTAATTCATGCAGTTTCATTCATGCACCTCCGTTCCTATTGCTCTTCCAAAGTAACCAGATGTGCTACTTTCTCGACCGCCCCTCTCGCTGCCGGGCAATCTTCTAATTCGACAGTCTGGTGCAACTTTTTAAGTCCTAAAGCCTGTACGACCTTCTTCTGCTTGGGAGAAGCGCCGATAGTGCTTTTTGTCAATGTTACTTTCAACATTTTTGCCATGTCTTCTCCTCCTTTAGCCTAAGATCTCATCTTTGGATTTCCCTCTTAACCTGCTGACTTTTTCCAAGGTCATAAGGTTCTTGAGGCCTTCCATCGTAGCATAAGCCATGTTCACCGTATTGTTTGAACCGATGGATTTAGCTCTCACATCTCTCACGCCTGCAGACTCCAGCACTGTACGCACCGACGAACCCGCTATGACTCCCGTACCTTCGGCAGCAGGCATGAGCAAAACCTTTCCTGCCCCGAATACTCCGAGATTCCTGTGGGGGATGGTGGTCCCTACCATGGGGACTCTTATAACATTTTTCTTTGCATCTTCCGTAGCCTTTCTGACGGCTTCGGGTATTTCCTGTGCTTTTCCGAGACCTACACCAACGTGGCCCTCGCCGTCACCGACTACGACAGTCACGCTGAATCTCATATTTCGTCCACCTTTAACAGTTTTGGCGACACGTCTGATATTCACGATAGTCTCTTTTAAGTCCAGCTTTGATGCATCAATCGTTCTTCGCATTTTTGCCTCCTCTTAAAATTTCAATCCGGCTTCACGTGCGCCGTCAGCCAATTCCTTGACTCTTCCGTGATAGAGGAACCCGCCTCTGTCAAAAGTTACGTTTTCTATACCCTTATCCAGGGCTCTCTTGCCTATGGCTTCTCCCACCTGTTTGGCCGCCTCTTTGTTGCCGCCGTTCTTGATAGTTCCCTTGAGTTCCTTATCTATGGTGGATGCGGAAACCAGAGTTACGCCGTTTACATCGTCGATGATCTGGGCAAAGATGTTTTTATTGCTCCTGAACACACAAAGCCTGGGTTTTTCGGGAGTGCCCTTCACATCCTGGCGAACTCTCTGATGCCTTGCCTGACGCTTGCTCGTTCTGCTTATATTTGCCATGTCAGTTCACTCCTTTCTATTCTCCTGATTTTACGCCGGCTTTGCCTTCTTTACGACGAACGTATTCGCCCGCATATCTGATGCCTTTGCCTTTATAGGGTTCCGGCGGTCTCCATGCTCTGACGTTTGCGGCATAATTTCCTACCAAAGCCTTATCGGCTCCTTTGACTATTATCTCATTTGCTGAAGGTACTTCCGTGGTTATGCCCTCAGGATCTTCCATGTCCACCGTGTGGGAAAATCCGAGATTCATCACCAGGGTCTTTCCTTTCTTTTCAGCTCTGTATCCTACGCCCTGGATCTCCAGCTTCTTTTCGAAACCGTCGGTAACGCCCTCTACCATGTTGCTTATGAGCGTCCTTGCCAGACCGTGCTGCGATCTTTCTTCCTTGGAGTCCGCTTTTCTGGAAACGGTGAGGACACCGTCCTTTATCTCAATATCCAAAAGCTCGCTCACTTTTTCCTGTAACTGTCCCTTGGGGCCTTTTACGCTTATCAGGTTTCCTTCCCCGATATTTATCTCTACGCCGGCAGGGATCTGTACAGGCTTCAAACCTACTCGTGACATTCTGCTTTCCTCCTACCATACATAACAGATAACTTCGCCGCCTACTCCCAGCTTTCGGGCTTCTTTATCGCTTATCACTCCATTGGATGTGGAGATGATGGCGATGCCCAATCCGCCAAGCACTCTGGGAACGTCGTTGGCCTTTGCGTAAACTTTCAGGCCGGGCTTTGAAATCTTTTTGATTCCGGAAATAACTTTCTCTTTGTTGGGGCCGTACTTCATCTTGATTTTGATAACGCCCTGTTTGTCGTCGTCGATCACATCGAAACCTTCGATATAACCTTCTTCCACAAGGATCCCCGCAATAGATTTCTTTATCTTGGATGCAGGGATATCCACTGTCTCATGACCCACAGAATTGGCATTCCTGATTCTTGTCAGCATGTCTGCTATGGGATCTGTCATTGTCATAGTGTCTGTTCTCCTTCCTCCGACAGTTTTGCCGACACATGTCCGGCAACTTATCGGAAAGTTCATCTTACCAGCTTGCTTTCTTGACTCCGGGGATCTCTCCCTTATATGCAAGCTCTCTGAAGCATATTCTGCAAATGCCGTACTTTTTCAGTACCGAATGAGGTCTGCCGCATATCCTGCACCTGGTATATGCTCTGGTGGAATACTTGGGTTTCCTCTGCTGCTTTACTTTCAAAGCTGTCTTAGCCATAATCTCCTCCTGATCTTCCTACTTCTCGAACGGCATTCCCATGAGTTCCAGAAGAGCTGCTGCCTCTTCGTCTGTCTTTGCCGTTGTGGTGAATACGATGTTCATTCCTTTGATCATATCGACCTTGTCATAGTTGATTTCGGGGAAAATAAGCTGCTCCTTGATGCCCATCGAATAATTTCCTCTGCCGTCAAAGGAATTCTTGCTGACGCCCTTGAAGTCTCTTACTCTGGGAAGAGCGATATTGAAGAATTTATCCATAAACACATACATGCGGTCGCCTCTCAGCGTGACCTTGGTGCCTACAGGCATGCCCTGTCTCACTTTGAAGTTTGCAACGGATTTTTTGGCTTTTGTGACCACCGGTCTCTGACCTGCGATCAGCCCGAGCTCTTCCACTGCGCCTTCCATGACTTTGGGGTTGTCCTTGGCTTCTCCCAAACCTATGTTGATCGTCACTTTTTCCATCTTGGGAACTTCCATGGGGTTCTTGTAATTGAACTTGTCCATCATGGCCTTGAATGTTTCGTTCTTGTATGTCTCTTTAAGTCTGGCTGTCAAGATCGTCTCCTCCTTTCTTAGATTTCCTTACCGGATTTTTTAGCTATTCTTACTTTTTCTTTACCCTCTATCTTCATTCCTATCCTTGTGGGTTCTTTGGAATGAGGGTCGATGATCATAACGTTGGATACGTGTATGGGTCCTTCCTGATGCTTTATCTCGGCTGCAGCGGTACGCGTCTGCTTCTGATGCTTGGTCTGGACATTGACACCTTCGACGATGACCCTGTCTTCTTTAGGCAGAGCCTTTATGACTTTGCCCTTTTTCCCTTTATCCTTGCCGGTAAGCACTATGACCATATCGTCTTTCTTTATTTTCACTTTCGCACCTCCTATAATACTTCCGGTGCCAGAGACACGATCTTCATGTAGTTCCTGTCTCTGAGCTCTCTTGCCACCGGTCCGAAGATACGCGTGCCCACAGGGTTTTTATCTTCCTTTATTATTACAGCTGCGTTCTGATCGAATTTGACATAGCTGCCATCGACCCTTCTTGCGCCGTGTTTGCTCCTGACAACAACAGCTTTGACAACGTCGCCTTTTTTCACTGTTCCGCCCGGTGTTGCTTCCTTAACAGTACAAACTATTACATCTCCTATGTTGGCATACTGACGGCCTGTGCCTCCCAGTATCCTTATGCACAAAAGCTCTTTTGCACCTGAATTGTCAGCAACTCTCAGTCTGGTTTCTGTCTGTATCATTTCCGGTGCCTCCTTACTGTACTTTCTCAACTATCTTGACCAGTCTCCATCTCTTGTCCTTGGAATAAGGTCTCGTTTCCATTATCCTTACCTTATCGCCGATGCTGCACTGGTTCTCTTCGTCGTGAGCCTTGACTTTTTTTGTCCTTTTAACAGCTTTGCCGTAAAGAGGATGTCTTACTTTATCATCGAGTGCGACTACTATGGTCTTATCCATCTTATCGCTTACGACGATGCCGACTCTTGACTTTCTCATATTTCTTTCGTCTGCCATTTTTTACATCCTCCTTTCTACTCGGCCTGAGCTTTTGCCAGCTCTTTTTCTCTGATTATGGTTTTTACTCTCGCTATGTTCCTTTTGGTCTCCCTCATCTGTATGGGGTTTTCCAACTGTCCCGTTGCGTGCTGGAATCTCAGATTGAAAAGATCCTTCTTCATCTTTTCCAGTTCGGCATTGAGTTCCGCATCGGACATTTCTCTTATTTTCTTCAATTCCATTATGCTTCACCACCCTTTTCTGTCTGTTCTTCTCTGATGGCGAACTTGCTCTTGATGGGGAGCTTGTGTGAGGCAAGTCTCATGGCTTCTTTTGCCTGAGCCTGCGTTACTCCCTCTATCTCGAACATGACTCTGCCCGGTTTTACTACTGCTACCCAGTATTCCGGTGCACCTTTACCGGATCCCATCCTTACCTCGGCCGGCTTTTTCGTTACCGGTTTGTGAGGGAAGATCTTGATGTATACTTTACCGCCTCTTTTTATGGATCTGGTCATTGCTATACGGGCCGCCTCTATCTGATTCGAGGTTATCCAACCGGGTTCTGTTGCCACGAGACCGTACTGTCCGTAGCTGATCCTGTTGCCTCTTGTGGCTTTGCCCTTCATCCTGCCTCTGTGTACTCTTCTGCGCTTAACGCGTTTTGGCATCAACATGGCCGGTTCCTCCTTTCTCTATCTGTCTATTCCTCAGTCTTTGTTTCTGTTTCCGGTGCCGCTTCCACCTGATCGTCTACAGCGTTTTCGGCTGCCTCCTGTGCGGCTTCCTCTGCTGCTTTGGCCTTTGCCTTTGCTTCGGCTTCAGCTGCAGGATCGGGCTTGGGCTTTTTGGAGACCCTGGGGTTCACTGCTTTGGCAACCTTTTCACGGTCGTCTCTGCGGCCTCTTTTCCTGTCGCCGCCTTCGCCATCTCTTCTGGGTCTCTTATCGCCGTCACGCCTGCTTCTCCTGTCGCCGTCACGTCTGGATCTCTTTCCGGATTTTCTCTCTTCCTGCTTGTCTTCCCTGATGGGACTCTGCAATCCCTTGTCCAGGATCTCTCCGTGATTTATCCAGACCTTTACACCGATCTTTCCGTATGTGGTGTCGGCTTCGGCGAATCCGTAGTCGATGTCGGCTCTGAGGGTATGGAGAGGAACGTTTCCTTCACTGTATTTTTCGCTTCTTGCAATCTCGGCTCCGCCAAGTCTGCCGGATACCAGGACTTTTGTCCCCTGTGCGCCGGCCTTCATGGTCCTGCCTATGGCCTGCTTCATGGCTCTTCTGAAGGATATCCTTTTTTCAAGAGCCTGTGCGATGCTTTCCGCTGTAAGCTGTGCGTCCAGTTCCGCTCTTCTTACTTCTTTCACTTCCACGGTGACGGTCTTTTTGCTGATCTTCACCAGCTCTTTTTTGAGTTCTTCTATACCGTCTCCCGATCTTCCGATGACCATGCCGGGCTTACCTACCATTATGGTCACTCTCAGTTTGTTTTCGGCAGGTCTTTCGATGACTACCTTTGAAACTCCCGCCGCATATAACTTTTTCTTTACGAATTCTCTGATCTCGTTATCTTCCACCAGGTTGTCCGCAAAGTTGTTTTTATTTGCATACCACTTGGAATCCCAGTCTTTTATAACGCCTACTCTGAGTCCGTGTGGACTTACTTTCTGACCCATCTACTGAACCTCCTCATTCTTCTCTCTGAGAGTAACGCCGATATGGCTGCTCCTCTTAAGTATCATTGATGCTCTTCCCTGAGCACCGGCTCTCCATCTCTTCATGGTCGGTCCCTGATGAGCATAGACCTCCGCAACATACAGATCGTCCGGATTAAGATCCAGATTGTTCTCTGCGTTGGCTGCGGCGGACTTGACTACCTTTTCAACCAGTTCAGCCCCTTTGCCCGGGGTGAATTTCAATATGTTCAATGCTTCGTTTAAGTCTTTTCCTCTGACCAGGTCGGTCACGGGCTTAAGCTTGATCGGAGACATTCTCACATATTTTGCAACTGCTTTTGCTTCCATAATAATCGTTCTCCTTTTCTTACTTAAACTGAAGTTTTCTTGTCTGCACTGTGTCCTCTGTAAGTTCTGGTAGGAGCGAATTCTCCAAGCCTGTGTCCTACCATATCCTCAGTGATGTATACAGGCACGTGTTTCCTTCCGTCGTGGACGGCTATCGTATGTCCCACCATCTGAGGGAAAATAGTGGACGGCCTTGACCAGGTTTTGATTACTTTCTTTTCGTTGGCCGCATTCATTTCTTCTATAGCTTTGAGAAGCTTGGGCTCCACGAAAGGACCTTTTTTAAGCGATCTACCCATTTGTCTTATGCTCCTTCCTACTTAACTCTCCTGTCTTTAACGATATACTTGTCGGACGCCTTGTTCTTTTTCCTGGTCTTGTATCCCAGTGCCGGTTTGCCCCAAGGTGTTACAGGGCCCACACGTCCTATTCCAGCCTTTCCTTCACCACCGCCGTGAGGGTGGTCGTTGGGGTTCATCACAGAACCTCTTACCGTAGGTCTTATACCCATATGTCTTTTTCTTCCGGCTTTACCGATATTGATGTTGGCGTAGTCACCATTTCCTACTTCACCTATGGTGGCTCTGCACTCCATCCTTATCTTTCTGACCTCTCCCGAGGGAAGTCTCAGCTGGGCGAAGTCGCCTTCTTTTGCTATGAGCTGTGCTCCGTTGCCTGCAGCTCTGGCTATCTGTCCGCCCTTGCCCGGCTTCATCTCCACATTGTGTACCACTGTACCGAGAGGGATGTTTGCCAGTGGCAGCGCGTTTCCTGTCTTGATATCGGCGTCTGCGCCCGACACGATCCTGTCTCCTACTTTCAGTCCCTGAGGAGCGATGATATATCTTTTCTCTCCATCTGCATATATCAGCAGGGCTATATTTGCATTTCGGTTGGGATCGTATTCTATGGTCGCCACTTTGGCTTCGATACCGTCTTTGTTCCTCTTGAAATCTATTATCCTGTACTTCGGTCTGTACCCGCCGCCTCTGTGTCTTACCGTTATCTTGCCTCTGGAATTTCTTCCGGAGTGCTTTTTAAGGGTGACTGTCAGAGACTTTTCCGGTGTGCTCGTGGTGATTTCCTCAAAGGCGGAAACCGTCATGCCTCTGCGACCGGGAGTAGTGGGGTTATATTTTTTTATTGCCATCTTCTCTCCTCCTTACTATAGTCCCTGGAAGAATTCAATTTCCTTACTGCCTTTTGTAAGAGTCACCACAGCCTTTTTGGATGCGGCAGTCGTACCTACATATCTTCCCATTCTCTTTACTTTGCCTTTAACGTTCATTATGTTGACTTTCTCAACTTCCACGTCGAATATCTCTTCGACGGCTCTTCTCACCTGTGTTTTGTTAGCATCCACCGCAACCTTGAAAGTGTATTTTCTGTTCTGTACTTCCTCCATGCTTCGTTCGGTGATAACAGGTTTCAATATGATGTCGTAAGGGGTTGCCATTATGAATACACCTCCTGGATCTTTTCTACCGCATCCTTGGTGATTATGAAGCTTTCGTGATTCACGATGTCATAAACATTGATCGCAGATGACGGTGTGGTTTTTACTCCGGGTATGTTAGCCGCCGAACGTACCACGTTTTCGTCTTTCTCTGCCGTCACTATGAGAGCTTTCTTTGCGGCTTTTATGTTTGCGAGGACCTTTACCATCTCTTTGGTTTTAGGCTCGTCGAATGTCAGTTTATCAAGCACTATGATCTCTTTTTCCGCCACCTTTGCAGAAAGGGCCGAGAACATTGCAAGTCTTCTTACGGACTTGGGGAGCTTATATCTGTAGCTCCTGGGCTTTGGTGCGAATGTTACACCGCCTCCTACCTGTGTGGGGTCTGTCGTGCTTCCCTGTCTGTGTCTTCCTGTACCCTTTTGTCTGAAAGGCTTCCTGCCTCCTCCTCTGACTTCGCCCCTGGTCTTTGCAGACTGGGTGCCCTGTCTTCTGTTTGCCAGATGATTTACAACCACTGCGTGTACTGCGTTCTGGTTGGGCTCTATGGCGAATATCTCGTCTTTAAGCTCGATGGTGCCCAGATCCTTGCCTGTCTGGTCGAGCATTGTTACTTTTGCCATTTCTTACTTCCTCCCTTCCGAAGTATCCTCTATTCGTCCTGACCTTTTACCGCATAACGGATCTTGAGCAATCCGCCTTTTCCGCCGGGTACGGCGCCTTTTACCAGCAAAAGGTTCCTGTCTTCAATGATCTTCACCAGTTCCACGTTCTGAACGGTCACTGTTTCTCTGCCCATTCTTCCCGGGCTCTTGTTCCCCTTGAATACTCTTCCGGGATAGGATGCTCCTGCCAATGCACCGTGGAGCCTCTTGTGTTTTGAACCGTGGCTCATGGGGCCTCTGTGATGTCCGTGTCTCTTTATGTTGCCCTGAGTCCCTTTTCCTTTGGAAGTCCCTGTTATATCCAGCTTCTTCCCTTCCTCGAAGGCGGCTACCGTTATTATCTGTCCCACTTCGTAGCTCTCTCCTTCTTCGATCCTGAACTCTGCCAGGTTTTTCTTTGCCTCTATGCCGGCCTTTTTGAAGTGGCCTTCCTCAGGCTTGTTGGTCCTGTTTGCCTTTTTGTCTTCGAATCCCACCTGCACTGCCGCATATCCGTCAGTTTCCTCTGTCTTTACCTGAGTCACTACTTCCGGACCTGCTTCGATGACCGTGACAGGTATCATTTTGCCTGCATCGGTGAAAATCTGCGTCATGCCGATTTTCCTTCCCAGTAATGTTATCATTTCTTACCTCCTGTTCTTACAGCGGATCGGGTCTCTCCCCGATCATACTAAGCAGCTTTTACAATTTGATCTCTATCTCCACTCCTGCAGGCAGCTCCAGCTTCGTGAGCGCCTCGGTGGTTTTTGCCGTAGCGTTGTTTATGTCTATAAGTCTCTTGTGGGTCCTCTGTTCGAACTGTTCCCTGGAATCCTTGTATTTGTGTACAGCTCGCAAGATCGTGACTACTTCTTTCTCTGTGGGAAGCGGTATGGGGCCGGATACTTCTGTGCCCGTCTTTTTTGCCGCTTCTACGATCTTTGCTGCAGACATGTCCAGCAGTGCGTGATCATAAGCCTTGAGCTTGATCCTGATTTTTTGCAATTCGCTCATTTTTTCCTCCTCTTTTTTGTACGGTTATCGCTATTCTTGTACAAGGGCGCGGCTGTCAGCCTGTGTGTACCTGTCTATATCGTTGGAATCTTGCGGTTTCCGTCTGTGTCCCATTCAGTACACTCTCCCGTGTGTTTTCATATATCTTCCACATCTCACGGGGTAAAAACGCCCTTCGCCCCCGTCCTGCGGGGACAATTCTCGGCGGAAATTACCTGATAGCTCAGCAACTTCCCGCGTCAACGCTTATACCGCAAGCTTTTAGAGTATATAACAAATAAAATAGCAATGCAAGTAAAAGGTAAAATTTTTTCAAAACTTTTTATTGCTTTTTTGGTAAAAAAATCGTGTGTTTTCAACATGTTCAGCAGAGCTATGCGTTACACCGTTCCGTGTGTGTTTATATTCTGGCTCGTATCGTCCTGTAGCTCTTCTGCCATATTTAGTACTTTTTTTGTTTTTCCACTGCTATACCGCTGTATATGGTGTACCTTCTTTTCCCTCTCTTTCTCAATACCCCTCATATCGCCCATGTCATTGCCTTTTCATCTGTCCCGTGATAAAGTCTTTCTATACTGCCGGCCGTGATGAGGACCGGAAACAATGTTGAAAAACACAAACTAACACCTAACTTGTACAGGGAAAGTAAAATGGAAAACTCGAAAATAAATATCACAATAAGGGATCAAGACGGCGTCGATAAAAATATCCGGTCTGAAAGTCCCGCATCTCCGGCCTCCGTACTGTCCGTTTCCGGTCAGGATCGTCCCTATCCAGTGATCGCCGCCAAGGTGGACGGCAGAGTGAGGCAGATGGATCATCCTATTACCGACGACTGCACTTTGGAGTTCCTGGATCTTCGCAACGCCACTGCCAACAGGATATATCAGAACAGCGTGGTCCTGCTTTATCTGAAAGCTGTAAAAGATGTGCTCGGTGACGACTCTTCCGTAAGGATCCAGAACTCTTTGAGCAAAGGCCTTTTCACCAAGATATCGGCTCCCGAAAAACCCGACTCCTCTGTTATAGATGAAATAAAAGCCCGGATGGACAGACTCGTTCAGGCCGATCTTCCCATAAAGGCGCACATGGCCGACAGGGACAGGGCTTTGGAGCTCATCGACAAAATGGGCTTTGAGGATAAAGAACGGCTTTTAGAGGCCGGACATCAGTATACTATTTTCAAGTATTATGATCTGGACGGTTACAGAGATTTCTTTTACAGTCTCATGGTACCCTCAACAGGATATATATATCTTTACGACCTGATGCCCTACGGCGACGGCGTACTCCTGCGCCTTCCCCAGCCGTCGGCTCCCGATGTCATACCTCCCTTCGTCGAGGAGACGAATATGTATGCCGCATTCAAGGAAACGGAAAGCTGGCAGGACCTGCTGGACATAAACGACGTGACAGATCTCAACGGCGCCATGAAGAGATCCCCTTTGGAGATCATAACTCTGTGTGAGGCTCTCCACGAAAAGCGCATAGTGGAAATAGCCAATGAGATACGTGAAAAAGCCAGGCGTATGGTCCTCATCGCAGGGCCTTCCTCTTCGGGCAAGACCACATTCGCCAAAAGATTGTGTACCCAGCTCAAAGTCCTGGGGCTTTCTCCCCTGTATCTCGGCACTGACGATTATTTCATAGACAGAGATGATCTCGCTCCTGATGAAAACGGTGAAAAAAACTTCGAGGATCTGGAAGCTCTCGATCTGCAGTTGTTCAACAGCGACATGACATCCCTGCTGGAAGGGGGCCGGGCCGACATACCCCGCTTTGACTTCGTTTCGGGGAAGAAGATATTCGGTGAAAGGATAGTGGAGCTGAATGAGAATTCCGTAGTGATAATAGAGGGCATACACGCTCTCAACGGAAAGCTTTCACAGCGAGTCTCCGAAAAAGATAAATACCGTATATACATAAGCCCTCTTACCCAGCTGGGCCTCGATTCTCACAACCGGATACCCACGACGGACACCCGCGTGCTCCGGCGTATAGCGAGGGACAGCAGGACCAGAGGATATTCCGCCTCTGCGACTTTGGCCATATGGCCCAAGGTCAGAGCCGGCGAAGATAAAAACATATTCCCATACAGCAATGAGGCCGATACTGTGTTCAACTCCATGCTCATATATGAACTCAGCATTTTGAAGAAGCATGTCCTGCCCCTTCTGGAATCCGTGGGGAAAGATTCCCCCGAGTTTTCCGAAGCCCTCAGGATGATAAAATTCCTGGAGTTTTTCCAGGATTGCCCCCATGACGATTACGTGAGCAACCAGTCCATACTCAGGGAGTTCATAGGCGGCAGCATATATGTCTGAAACTGATCTCATGTAAACGAATATCCCCCGGACCTCTCAGCCCCAGGGGGATATTTTTGTTGCATATAAACCGCGCTATCGTTTTTGCTCTTACTCTGCAGTCAACATACCTTCATCTGCGATCCCTTCACTTTCAGGTCCTATTCCGTGATCCAGCGCCAGACCCACCAGCGCTTTCATTTCTTCCTTTTTGAAAGTCAGGCCACGGCCCATGTGGGTATGATCTCTGTCCCAATCCCTGATATCATATTTCGGATCTGCTCCGTTCCATGACACTAAGTTGAGCTCCTTGGTCCACCCGGAACCATTGGTCGCTATCGTTCCGATATGTTCGCAGATCTTAAAAGAAAACTCACTTTTTCTTTCTCTGTCCATCCTGCCTCCTTTCTGTAAGTAGATCTATCCTGAATATAATTTACAATATTTTCCAGTTAACAGAAAGCCCGCAGGCTGGATATGTTGTTTAACATGCAGGATACGCTGTCTCATCCTATGTAGGACTATCCCTGCCTTATCTCATCTGCTATGATCCCCGGCAGCTTCCTGCACACATCCTCCGGCACAGATGCCACCGACACTCTGAGCCCCATTGCCAGAGGTACCACGAAAACGCCTTTCTTTTCCAGCCTTGCACTTACACCTGCAGGATCATCACAGGGTATACACGCGAAGAATCCGGAATCGTAAGGCATCAGGGGCAGCCCCGCCTCTTCCACTCCGCAGCTGAAAGCTCTTCCACGAGCGGCGAGTATGTCTCTAAATTTTTTTCTTTCCGCCTCCACTTTCGCGAACAGCGTCTCATCTTTATATATGTTCGAAGCCAATACCTGACCGGCTTTGACGCAGTTGGACCATGTCCCTCGGGAAGAGAATTGACACACCTTAAGGAATTCCTCTCCCATTTCGGGTGTCTTTGCCAGACATATGAGGGCGCCGACTCTCAATCCGTATATGGTCAGAGTCTTGGAAAAGCTGTAGGCTATGAGAGGTACGATGTTTTCGGGCATACTGTCCATTTTCCTTACGAAGGTCCTGTACTTTTCACTGTCCCCGGCAAAATCTATATATGCCGTATCTGCCAGCAACGCCAGTTTTTTATGGCTCGGCTGTTTTTTCAACACTTCGATCACTTTGTCCCAGTCGCCGTCCGTCATGGAATATCCTGTGGGGTTATGGGCGGGAGTATTGAGCATTATGAGCAGGCCCTCCTGTCTGGCGCAGATCTCGTTCACCTGTTCCTCGAACCCGTCTATATTGAAACCCATGTTTTCGTCAAAGAGTGGGAATGTGGCCAGCTGCCTTCCCAGTTCTCCGGTTATGGTCTTGTAAGGTCCCCAAAACCAGTCTGAAGTCAGGACTTTTTCTCCCTCTGCGCTGTAATTTGCTACTGCGTTCCTCAATGCTCCTGTCCCTCCGGGGGAAGCCACCACTTCCACGCCGGAACCTGTCTCATAGGATCCGAGGGCCGCTTTTTTTACGGTAGCCTTGAAATCAGGAGTGCCGCCTATAGGCGCATACTCACATATATCGGTCGGTTTGAGGGCCGCAGCCGCATCCATGACCGAACTTATTATCGCGATGTTGCCACTGTCGTCCAAGAGGGTGCCTATGGTGGCGTTGATCACCTTTTCCTTTCCCTCTTTCTCCATCATGGCTTTCGCCCTTCCGCTCAAGGCGAAAATCTTGTCCTCAGCAGGAATGGTCCTGCCGTTCTGTCTTGCCCACTTATAACTCATACGCTTCTCCCTTCCTCATCGTCTGCGATCCGTCCTCTGTCTCTAAACCCTTCCCGGCAAGGCGCCTTTTGGATTTTGGAGACTATCCTACCAAAATAACGGATCAAAATTAAATAATCGACGCTTTTATGTAGAATATTTTTTTGCCCGACCTTATGAACTTCTCCTCATACTCCGTAGGTATGTTGTCTGCCACAATGGCGCTGCCGTAGAGATCCCGGCTCACCTCTGTGATATCAAGCCCCACACTCTCCATCTCTTCCAAAGTGAAATCGAAGAGACCTTCCTGATCGGTCTTCAGCCTGATACATCCTCCGGGCCTTATGACTTTCTTATAGCCTTCAAGGAAAGTCCTGTAGGTGAGTCTTCTTTTTCTGTGCTTGTCTTTTGGCCAGGGATCTGAAAAATTCAAATATATGCCGTCCAGTTCGCCCGGAGAGAAAATATCGTTTATGTCTTTTACATATCCGTATATGAATAACAGATTTTCATGTCCCATATCATGACAGCTCTGAAGCGCTCTCAGGATGACGGAGCCCTGCCCTTCCACGGCCAAGAAATTCCCGTCTTTTTCCCTTTCCGCCAGTCGGTTTATGAACTGTCCCTTGCCGCAGCCTATCTCAAGATACAGCTGATCCTTTTGCCGGGGGAACACCTCTCTCCAGCTGCCCCTGTGAGTGGCAGGATGGCTGACTATATATCCCGATAAGGCCTCTATTTTACGGTCAAGGTCTTTTATTCTCCTCTGTCTCATTTTCCATCATCTCCTGCAACGGGGATCACTCCAAAACACTTCTGTACCTGTCCAGCAATTTCATGAGAGGCATCCCCAAGGCGTAGCAGGCTACTGCCTGGCCCAGGGCGACCCAACCCATGCAGGCCCAAAGACCGGGGACTCCGTAGGCGAAATGTAGCATGCTCCCCACTATTATGCCGTTGAATACTACCGGCGGCAAAGGTACGAGGAAAGGTCTGTCCCTCAGTCTGCGGGATACGAGAGCTGCTGCTAGTGTGGCAAAGCTGCCGCACACTATATCCACGATGCCGTAAGGCCCAAGGATGTTCGCCACGAAGCATCCTATGAAAAGTCCCGGCACAGCCGCCGGCGTAAAGGCCGGCATGACTGTCATAGCCTCAGACACTCTGACCTGCACAGGTCCGTAACTGACAGGTGCGAGTACGATGGTGAGGACCGCATATACGGATCCTATTATAGCTGCCTGTATTATCTTTTTCGTATTCAAGCTTTTTTCCTTTCAAAGTACATCACAGACCCATCATTCGTCGTTTCTCTTCCATCAGTGTGATCCCTTTATGCCAGCAATATCCTTTCACATATGAGAGCAGCGGCGAAGAGGACTATCAATATCCACGCCACTCCGTCTTTTGCCGTCATCTTCATTCCGTTCATGCGTGTCCTGCCTTCACCTCCACGATAGCATCTTGCTTCCATGGCCATGGCCATGTCCTGGGCTATCCTGAATGCGCTTATGAACAGCGGGACCAGAATAGGTATCAGTTTCCGCGCTCTGGAAAATATGTTCCCCGTTTCGAAATCCGCCCCTCTGGCCTGCTGGGCTTTCATTATCTTGTCGGTCTCTTCCAGCAATGTGGGGATGAACCTCAGCGCTATGGTCATCATCATAGCCAGTTCGTGAGAGGGGACACCTATTTTATTCAACGGTTTCAAAAGGCTCTCTATACCGTCGGTGAGCCCTATGGGCCTGGTGGTCAGCGTCAACAGCGAGGAACCTATTATGAGGAGTATCAGCCGGGCAGCCATGAAAAACGCCTTGTGCAGCCCTTCCTCCGTCACGTGGAGGAACCCCAGCTCAAAGATGATCTTCCCGTCATACATGAACATGTTGAGCACGAATGTGAACAGTATTATAAGAAAGACCGGTTTCAGGCCGCGAAAAATAAATGCGGGAGGCACCTTGGAGACTGCTACGGTCACGCCAAGGCACAGGGCCGAAAAAGCCAGTCCCCAAAACGTTCCTGCTATAAAAAGCATTATTATATACACAAGGGTGCACACTATCTTGGTTCGCGGATCCAGATCATGTATAAAGGATTCTCCCCTGTAATATTGTCCGAGAGTTATATCTCTTATCATTTTTTCATTCCCTGCCCTTTGCTTTCAAAATTTCTCGCTCCAGCTGATCTATGGTAAGTATATCGTCGGGCAGATCCATTCCCTCTTTTCTCAGCCGGTGTGCTATATGGGCCCCATCGGGGAGATCCAATCCCATGGCAAGGAGCTTTTCCGTTTCGGAAAAAACCTCTCCCGGTGTGCCGTAAAGGACTTTTTGTCCCCGGTCCATTACGAGTATCTTGTCACAGAACCGGGTGACATCGTTCATATTGTGTGATACCAATATGTTTATATTTCCTGTTTTTTTATGTATGTCCCCTATCATCGCCAGTATATCGTCATGGGCCTTCGGGTCCAGCCCTGCCGTAGGTTCATCAAGTATGAGGACTTCAGGTTCCATGGCTATGACACCTGCTATTGCCACCCTCCTCTTTTGGCCTCCCGAAAGGTTGAAAGGACTGTCATCTTTGATGTCATCATAGTCCAGACCCACCATTTCCAGGGCCCACCTTACTCTTCTTTTTATTTCCTCTTCGGGCAGCTCCAGATTCCGCGGTCCGAAAGCTACATCCTTTTCCACCGTTTCCTCAAAGAGCTGGTATTCGGGATACTGAAATACGAATCCCACCTTCTTGCGCACCATAAGCACATCTTCTTTCTCTGCATCTCCGGTGATCACCGTTCCGTTTACCGTTATAGTACCTGAATCCGGTTTCAACAATCCGTTCAGGTGCTGGAGCAGGGTGGTCTTGCCGCTCCCGGTGTGGCCTATTATCCCCAGGGATTCTCCGTCAGCCACTTCAAAAGACACCCCGTTCAAAGCCAGGGACTCCTCCGGCGATCCGGGGCTGTATGTATGTTTCAAATTCTCCACAACTATCGTCATTTGAACTTATGCCCTTTCAGCAAATCTCGATCTATGTGTGCTTATTTATTTTCCTGATCCTGTAAGTCTGTCTATGAGATCATCTTCGTCAACTACGATCTCACCCATGTCTATGCCTTTTGCCCTGAGTCTCCCTGCAAGCTCCGTGGCAGGGGGCACATCTAAGCTCAAGGCCCTTATTTTTTCCGTGTCCTCGAATATATCTTTCGGGCTTCCGTCCATTTCGATCTTTCCGTCATCCATGACTATGATCCTTTCCGCCCTGGCTGCTTCCTCCATGAAATGTGTTATTAGGATGATGGTTATCCCGTCCTTATGCAGCTCCTCTATTATATCCAGGACCTCTCTCCTTCCTGACGGATCCAACATAGCAGTAGGCTCATCGAAAATGATGCACTCGGGCCTCATGGCTACTGCTCCGGCTATGGCTATCCTCTGTTTCTGACCTCCGGAAAGAAGATGGGGTGCTTTCTTTTTATAGGCTCCCATGTTGACATTCTCCAGGGCCCTGTCGACTCTCTCCCTGATGACCTCGGGCTCTATCCCGAGATTCTCCGGACCGAAAGCCACATCGTCTTCCACTATGGCGGACACTATCTGATTGTCGGGATTCTGGAATACCATGCCCGCCCTCTGTCTTATGTCCCACGTGTGGTCTTCATCCTTCGTAGAAAACCCTCCTACCAGGACCGTACCTGAAGTGGGCAGCAACAATGCGTTTATATTTTTGGCCAAGGTGGATTTCCCCGACCCGTTCTTCCCTATAACGGCAAGAAAGCTTCCCTTTTCCACAGTGAAGCTCACATTGTCTATGGCGTTGCATTTAGCCATTCCCGACTCGTCAGTATATGCGAATATCAGATCCTGTATTTCGATAAACTTGCTCATATATGTGCACAACCTTTTCTATGTGACTGAAAGGCCCTCCCTTTCACCGTATTCTCTGATGTATCTGTCCAGTTCTTCCACAGGGATCTGTCCCGGCGCCGAAGGCTCTCCTATGAACGAGAAACTCAGTGCCGAACCTATGCTCTGTCCGCACACTCTGCTTTCCACCCCTGCTTCCCCCATGGCGAACGCGCTGTAGGGCACGGTGGCTTCCGACTCGCCGAAACTCTTTGCTGCAGCCATGAGGCCGTACATATCCTCTTTGGTCTCAGCTTTTATTATCATCTTCGTCATATCCGCCCCGAGAGAATCCATGGCCTGCATCCTTCTCCTTATCTCCTCCTCGTTATATGTGCCGCTCACATTGTGGTGAGACAGCAACACGCCTATGCCGTTTTCCTTTGCCACACTGACGATGAACCGCACTTTTTCCTCATCGAATCCTTCGTCGCCGTCAAAAGCCTCGATATCCATAATGTCCGGCTTTCCCCTGTCCGCTTCGCTGACGAAGTCCCTTACGAAAGTATAATACTCTCTCTTGCCTATGGACAGGGCTCCTCCTTCTCCCAAGGTCCGCAATGTTAGGAGAAGAGGCTTTTCCGTTATGTTTCTTATCTCCGCCACCATGTCTTCTATGTCTTTACGGACTTTCGCCGTGTCCGCAACGGCGCATTGTTCCGTAAGCCCCGATGCGAATATATAATGATCGCACCGCCACTCCAACAGAGGTGCCGGGCTTTTTTCTCCATCCTCAGCCATCGCCAGTATTTCCTTTTTCGTCTTTCCCGTCATGGCCGCACATATCTTGGGCATCCCCGAACCTATATGGACGCCCTTTATCCTGAATGTTTTCATTTCTCGTCCTTGCCTTCGTTATGTCTGTAATGCCTACTCGTAAAATTCCGGAGACTTCCTGCGTCTTTCGAAGTCATCCACATCGTGGCCGAATATTATCTGTGCATCATATTCCTTTGCCAGATCCGCCACATATTCCACATTGCCTGCGTAGTTCTCAGGGTCCGCGCACAATCCCGGAAGCACCACCGGCGGTCCGAAATTCGTAGGGGAATATATACCGTCAGATGTGAATATGAAATTGCCGCTTTTCTCAGTCTTCACCAGCATACCTATGACGCCCGGTGTATGTCCCTTCTGTATGAAGAGAAAAATATCTTCGCTTATCCATCTGTTCTCGTGGAGCAGTTCATACCCCACTCCGTCGACTACTATCTCCGGCCTGTAATATGCTCCGGAGACCCCGTCCGCTGCTATTACAGAATTCACTATGGCCTCATGGGCCTCTCCGCTGCTGATAAGTATCTCCTTCCCCGCTTTAGTGCCTGCAAACAGCTTTACATTGCCGCCGTGGTCGTAATGGAGATGAGAGCACACGACCATATCCATGTCTTCAGGCGCAAGATCCAGTTCCGCCAGTCTGTCTGTGAGTCTTGCGAACTCATGGAACTTGTACGTTTCGAAAAACTGAGGAGGCCAGGTCTCCTTCCAGTCGACAGCGATGCCCGTATCAAAGAGCACGTTGCCCAGCTCCTTGTCCTGTACCAGCACCACGAATCCGGGTATGGTATAGGGTCTGTTTTCCGCATATATCTCAGGAGTCTCCGCCTTTATTATCTCATTGCGGGGAACGTCCCAAAGGGATATGGGTAAAATCGAAAATCTTGCCATTTGATGCCCTCCTTCCCAAAATTCTCCTTGAAGTCTTTCCCAACTTTCCCTTCCACAAAAATCAATGTTCATTATACACTATTATCGGCCTTATTTGAAGTGCAGCGCCGCATTCCGGTCCTGATGTCTTCAACATCATGGCAGCCGGGTCAAATAAAAACGGGAGATTCGCAGATCTCCCGTCTGTATCAGCTGTCTCGCTTTATTGGTTCTATAATAAATGTTGGGGTGGGAAGATAAAACTTCTACCCCAGCATTCTGTTTTTTTGTAAAATAAAAGAGCACAATGCACACAAACTCTCTCTAAAATTTTTCTCCTCAATTACCAAAAGGAGGTGTGATCATG
>CASDUO010000014.1 GCA_949284065.1 uncultured Bacillota bacterium | reverse complement strand
TGCTTCAGGTGCGACGTGGTGGTTTCCGCCATAGGTCAGAAGACGGAAGCAGGACCTTTTGAAGAGCTGGGTATAGTTACCAAAAAGGGCAATGTGACTGCCGACGACAAGTGTATAGTCAGCGACCTGCCCGGCGTATATGCAGGGGGAGACTGCGTTACAGGACCGGCTTCGGCCATCATGTCCATAGCAGCCGGAAAGACTGCAGCTGCCAATATAGATGAATATCTGGGATATCATCATGAGATATCTGTAGATGTGGATATAAGCCACGCACAGAGGGTGGACAGACCGCCTATGGGCCGTGTGCAGCTGAGAGAAAGACCCACTTCGGAAAAGCACAGAGATTTTCTTGAGCTGGAGATGGGCATGACTTTGGAAGAAGCAACTCAGGAAGCATCCCGATGCCTGCGATGTGATTACTTCGGAATGGGATCGTTCAAAGGAGGGCGAGAAAAGAAATGGTAAATTTGACTATAGACGGACAAAAAGTCGCTGTTGAAAAAGGCACGACTATAATGGATGCCGCCAAGAGCATAGGCATCCACATCCCGCACCTCTGTTATTTGGAAAACATAAATGATATAGGTGCCTGCAGAGTATGTATAGTGGAAAACCAGGGCACACAGAGGCTCATAGCCTCCTGCAACACCATGGCTGAAGAAGGTATGGAGATACTCACCAACAGCCCCCGTGTAAGGAGAGCGAGAGAGACCAACGTAAAGCTTTTGCTCAGCGAACATGACTGTGTGTGTGCCACCTGTGTGAGGAGCGGCAACTGTGAGCTGCAGAAAGTGGCCAACGATCTGGGTATATTGGAATTCCCCTATCACTGGGGTGTCGAAAGGAACAAATGGGACAGAGATATGCCTCTGATCAGAGATGCGAGCAAATGCATCAAATGTATGAGATGCGTTCAGGTATGCGACAAGATACAGGATCTGCAGATTTGGGATGTCAACGGCTCAGGCCCTCACGTGACGGTAGGCGTATCTGAAGGTGAAGATCTAGAATTCACAGACTGCTCTCTTTGCGGACAGTGTATAACCCACTGCCCCGTGGGTGCCCTGAGAGAGAGAAACGACGTGGACAGGATGTGGGATGCCATAAACGACCCGGAAAAGATCACCATAGTGCAGGTTGCTCCTGCGGTACGTGCCGCATGGGGAGAAGGCATAGGCCTTCCTAAGGAGGAAGCGACTCTTGGCAAGATGGTAAACGGTCTGAGAAAATTGGGATTCGATTACATATTCGACACCAACTATTCCGCCGACCTTACCATAATGGAAGAGGGATCGGAATTTTTGGAAAGATTCACTCACAAGGAGGATTACCAGTGGCCCATGTTCACATCCTGCTGCCCCGGATGGATCAGATTCGCAAAGACACAGTTCCCGGACATGGTCACTCAGCTGTCTACGGCAAAAAGCCCTCAGCAGATGTTCGGCTCAATCATCAAGACCTATGTGGCGAGCTGTCTGAAAGTGGATCCGGAAAAGATATTCTCTGTTTCCATCATGCCCTGTACGGCGAAAAAGTATGAAAGAGGTGTGCCTCAGGTGAATGATGCGGGATACGGCAGCGATGTGGATATAGTGCTCACTACAAGAGAGATAAACAGGATGATGAGAGCTAACCACGTGAACCCGGCCACACTGAAGAATGAAGAATTTGACGACGTATTCGGACAGGGTACGGGAGCGGCCGTCATATTCGGTGCAACGGGCGGTGTGATGGAAGCGGCGCTGAGGAGTGCATACTTCCTCCTGACCAAAGAGAACCCCGACCCTGACGCTTTCAAGGAAGTCCGGGGAATGGACGGATGGAAAGAGGCTCAGTTCGACATAGCCGGCGCGACTGTAAGGGTCGCTGTGGCCAGCGGACTGGGGAATACGAGAAAACTCATAAATGCCATCAGAGCCGGCAAAGTGGAATATGACTTTGTAGAGATAATGGCCTGTCCCGGAGGATGTGCAGGCGGCGGCGGCCAGCCCATACAGGAGGGCAGGGAGATGGCTGAAGAAAGAGGACAGATACTTTACGGACTGGACAAGATCAACGACCTGAGGTTCAGCCACGAAAATCCGGCAGTCCTCAAGACCTATGAGGAATTCCTCGAGAAACCTCTCGGCAAGAAGTCCCATCATCTGCTCCATACGGATCTTGTATCCTGGGATCTCAACGCTAAATCCAAACCGTGATGATCCGGCGTATGTGAGTCGGCCGGATATATGTATATATCAAAAAAATACAACGGCTGTCCATCGGGGACAGCCGCTGTTTTCATATCCGGTCCTTTACAGGTTCTTGTCGAGGAAGGCATTGAGTTCCCCTTTGCTCAGGAACCCCACAGCTTTGTCTTCAAGCGATCCGCCTTTGAATAAAAGCAATGCGGGTATGGCGTCTATACCGTACCTGATAGCGAGAGGCTGGGCCTCGTCCACATTGACTTTGCAGAATCTGACGTCGCTTCTTTCATCTGAAAGCTCCGCCACTACAGGAGCCAGAGATCGGCACGGTCCGCACCATGGCGCCCAAAAATCCACGAGGACAGGCTTTTCGCTTTTTGATATTTCATCATCGAACAGCTTTCCATCCAATTCCGTTACTGACATACTAAACACCTCCATGTTCAACGATATCCATTCACTCTATACAGATTTATCGTAATACCCTTTTTATGTTTTGCCGACAGCATCCTCAATCCTTGCTCTTATAGTAGAGCCTGCAGTGGCAGTACCCCTCGAATTCCGGATCGGCTATCTGTTCCTTGAACTCTTTGCAAACACACTTGTTCTCTTCAGTGCGCTGCACTCTGCACGGGCAGTACCCGCCGGTTTTTTCGAGTCCTTTTTTTATTGCGTCCACCACGCTTTTGTCTTCATTGAGTCTCACTGTCATTTCCATATCTCCTTTATCTTTCCTCTACACTGACCTTATACCCGTTATAGAGATAATAAAACAGACGGAGGCGATAGTAAAGGAAAGACCGGGAGGCAGTGTGCGGGGGATGCCCGGAGTTTGCTCATGGATATAGGCATGTGGTATTTGGATATAGGCTGTGATATAATGCAGGTGCGTTCAAAGCGTGGTTTTTGCGTGAAGCTGAATGTGAAAAAGATTATATACGGAGGACTTTCAATGAAGAAATTCTTTGCGGTTTTTATATCCTTATTGCTGGTTTTGTCTCTGGCACTGCCTCTGGGAGGAGGATTTTCGGTTTACGGCGAAGAGGAGGTACCTTCCGAGCCTGTCGAACCTTCCGAACCTGTTGAACCTTCTGAACCTGCGGGGCCTACGACCCCTGACACGCCGGAACCCACATCTCCCGACACAGATGTGAGCGACGGAGGCACATATGATGGCGGAGGAACGGTCGTAGAGGAAGACGTGCCGGAACCCCAGGTCGATATGGAAAACAAGGTATCCTTGGTGTTCACTTCCGACATACACTCCCATTTGGATTCCATAAACGGTAAGGGTGGACTGGCCAAGGTCAAGACCCGTATAGATGAGATCGAGGGAAAGTACGGAGAGTCGTTCATTATCGACGGCGGAGGATTCAGTACGGGCACACCCTTCCAGGTGCTTTTCTCCACCCAGGCTGCGGAGCTCAGAGTGATGGGAGAAGTGGGGTATGATGTGACCACTTTAAGTGACAGGGAGTTCATATACGGGGCATCGGTACTGGCCAAGATGCTTTCTGTAGCATCCAGATACGATACTACCACGGAGACGACGGAAAGAGTATATGACGAGGAAAGCGGTACTTCTCAGGAGGAAACCAAAAGTGAAGGCATACTTCCGGAAATAGTGTGTTCCAATATAGATTTCGATGCTACGCTCAATGATGACGGACAGAAACAGGACGGGAACGCTCTCAGGCGAGCCTTTGCAAAATACGGGATAAATTCCTATACCACCATCGAGAAGAACGATATGAAGGTGGCAGTGTTCGGCGTCATGGGGCCTGAAGATACAGAAGAGGGATATGCCGGCCAGGAAGCTCAGTGGGAAGACTATATAGATGCGGCGCGTGATACTGTGGAAAAGATAGAGGAAAAAGAGGATCCCGATTTCATAATATGCCTTTCCAGGGGAGGGCTGGATGAAGAGGATCCTGAAAAAGGAAATGATGTGAAGCTGGCGAGCAAGGTGGACGGTATCGACGTCATACTGAGCGCCAACGAGAACTTGATCACCGAGGAACCTGTGGAGGAAAACGGCACGCAGATAATCTCGGTAGGATCTGATACGGAGAAGATAGGCCATATGGTACTGGAAAAGAAAGGGGACAGTACCGAAATGGATCGGTTCGCTCTCCGCGGCCTGGGAACTGAAGTGTCGGAAGACAGCGGGATAGCCTCAGAGGTATCCGGGTTCAGATCGGAGGTGGATTCTGCATATTTCAGCGATTACGGATATTCATACAGCGAGTCTCTGGCACATAACGACTTTGGATTCGCAACTAAAGAGGATCTGATGTCAGATCAGAGGGAAGAGACCCTCTGCAATCTCATCGGAGACAGTTTCATATATGCAGTGGAGCAGGCAGAGGGAGGCCGCTATGAAAAAGTGGATGTGGCTATCGTTTCGGCAGGATCGGTGCAGGATACCCTTGCGAAAGGTGATGTGACGGTAGGGGAAGTATTCGACACTCTTTCTCTCGGGACAGGCAGTACAGGCATGGAAGGAGACCCCTTAGTGAGTTTTTACCTTACGGGGAAAGAGCTCAAAGCTTTGGCGGAAGTAGATGCTACGGTATCTGAAAGCTATACCGATGCCAGGCTTTATATATCCGGGATGTCCTACGGCATAAACACCCACAGACTGTATCTAAACAGGGCTGTAGACATACAGATGCAGGACAGAGACGGGAACCGGAAGGAAATAGATAACGATAAGATGTACAGGGTGGTAGCGGGGCTTTCGACATGTGAGATCCTGAACAAAGCCAGAGAGGAAACCACAGGGCTGTCATCTGTCACACCAAAGACAAAAAACGGTGAGATAATAGGAAATTATGATGAGAATATCATAGATGACGACGGTACTGAACTCAAGACATGGTATGCTCTGGCACAGTACACAGATGACTTCGACGGTTCGGTGCCGCAGTATTATGATTCCACACATGACAGAAAAATAAATGCGGACTCATGGAGCCCGTGGCAGCTGCTGAAACAGCCCAACAGTTTTGCCATGATGGTGTTTGCCGTGATAATGATCCCGGTAGTCATAATCGCGGGCGTGATAATATTCATCAGGAGACGGCGTATAAGCAACAGGGGATATGGCAGGAGGATGTTCGGCAGCTCCCGTTCAAAGAGGAGACCTGTTTACGGAAGGAGGACAGGCAACGACAGAGTGAGCTTCAGACGGCGAAGGATAGCGCGCAGAGTGAACGGTGATACGTTTATGGACAGGATAAGGCGCAGGAGGAGATGGCGATGAAGACCATAGTGGCAGCATCTCAAAACAAGGACAAGATAAGGGAAATCGAAGAAATAACCGCGCAGTTCGGTATGAAGGTCATATCGCGCAGTGAAGCGGGCGTGCCCGATGTGGAGATAGAGGAAGACGGAGACACCTTCGAGGAGAACTCATACAAAAAGGCATATCAGGTGATGAAGATGTGCAAGGCGATCACCATCGCCGACGATTCGGGGCTGGAGGTGGACTGTCTGGACGGAGCACCGGGAGTATATTCGGCCCGTTTTTCCGAAATGGAGCTGAGAGACGCTATATACGCCGGTGATGATGGCGTGGACAAAGCCAACAACAGAAAACTCATAGATCTTATCAAGGATTTTGACAGAGAAAAAAGGACGGGAAGGTTCGTGTCCGTGATCACCATGGTATATCCGGACGGCAGAAAACTGGTCGCACGAGGTGTCGTGGAGGGACATGTGGAACTTGAAGAGAGAGGAGAAGGCGGATTCGGATACGATCCCCTCTTCACGCCTTTGGGATATGACAAAACTTTTGGCCAGTTCTCTCCGGAAGAGAAAAACAAGATCAGCCACAGGGGGAATGCTCTCAGGAAACTCAAGGAACTTTTAGATCGTGAAGATATAGAGGCCTTTTGAAACAGGAAGGCGGAGTGAAGGGAAAGCTCTATGACGTGGAAAACTCGTATCCTACAGATGATAACTTTGGGTATCAAGCAGTTCAGGGATCCCTATTATCAGGGATTCGCCGCGCAGCTTTCTTTTTATTTCATGCTTTCCATGGTACCGCTGATAATCATCATATCCCAGATAGTGGGTTCTATTTTCGAAGAATCCCTTTATGATGCGGTGGGATGGCTTTTTTCCTACCTGCCGAATCTGCCCATGACAGATGAGATAAAGGGCTTCCTCACGTACAATTTTGCCGGCGGATGGAACCTGTTGTTTGCGTTCATCGCTCTCTGGGCGGCATCGCGGGCACAGTTCAGCATGATGAGGATAGCCAATTTCACTTTTACGGACGGCAGGAGCACAGGCAGGGGATTTTGGAGAGAGAGATTCAGAGCCGTGTTCAACATGATAGTGACCCTGGGCATAATACTCCTTGCCATAGTGGTGCTCCTTTACGGCGGCAGACTGCTTGAGGTCCTGATGGCTGATTACCTCACTGACGCCGATATAAGCGAGATGTGGCTGGTGATAAGGTGGCCTCTGACTCTTTTCCTGTTTTTCCTCATGATAGTCAGCAACTACTATGTGCTCCCCACAAATAAATTCAAGATAAAAGAAATAATCCCGGGGAGCATCTTCGCATCCCTGGGACTGTTCCTGGTAACGTGGGTATATTCTGTTTATATCAAGAATATAGCTAATTACGATATACTCTACGGGTCTCTCGCAAGCATCGTGGCCCTCATGTTCTGGTTCTATTTCCTTGCTTGGGTCCTGTGTCTCGGACTGCTGTTCAACAAGGTATGGAAGGACACAGCCGCCCCCAGGAAATGAGAGGGTCCTATGCGATGCTCACTTGATAACTCTGATCCTTATGACACCTTCTATGTCCACGGCGTTTTTTATCTGTTCATCTGTCATGTCAGCGTCTATATCCAGAATAGTACAGGCATAGTCACCTCTGCTCTTGTTGGTCATATCCCTTATGTTTATGTTGAGGTCGGACATTATACCGGTTATCTTGCCGAGGACAGTAGGTATGTTTTTGTTCAGTATACACACCCGTGCCGTGGCCTCGGGATTGAGTTTGCCCATGGAGCATGCAGGGAAGTTCACCGAATTGGTTATATTACCGTTTTCGATATAGTCCATCATCTGCAAGGCGGCCATTGAAGCACAGTTATCCTCAGCCTCTTCGGTGGAAGCCCCCAGATGAGGCGTCAGGATTATGTTTTCCACATCGGCCAGTTCATTTACGGGGAAATCGGTTATGTACTGTTTCAGTTTCCCCGAGATGAGAGCCTCCTTGAGAGCTTTGTTGTTCACAAGGGTATCCCTGGCAAAGTTCAGGAGCACGGCGCCGTCCTTCATCTGGCCGAATCTCCTGCTGTCAAGCATCCCGACAGTGTTTTCGTTTGCAGGGACATGTATGGTGACATAATCGCACTGTGGTAGCAATGTGGCAAGGTCGCTTCCCACCGGTATGTTCGTGCTCAGCGCATGAGCGGAATGAAGGGTTATGTAGGGATCATAGCCTATGACTTTCATACCCAGTTTTTGTGCGGCATTAGCTACCAGGACTCCTATGGCTCCAAGGCCTATGACGCCCAGGGTCTTGCCCTGTACCTCGCTGCCTGCAAACTGACTTTTGCCTTTTTCCACAGTTTTTTTCAGATCGCCGGAGATCTCTTTCACCCAGGAAAGGGCTGCGGGGATGTTCCTGGCAGACATGATCATGGAACATATGACGAGTTCTTTCACCGCGTTGGCGTTGGCTCCCGGTGCGTTGAATACGACTATACCCTCTTCGGCACAGCGCTCCAGGGGTATGTTGTTGACACCGGCGCCGGCTCTGGCAATGGCGTAAAGATCTTTACCGAACTCCATGTCATGCATGTCGTGGCTTCTGACGATTATGCCGTTGGCCTTGTCTATTTCGTCTATGATCGAGTAATTTTCGGTGAATTCTCCCAGACCTACGTGAGAGATCTTGTTAAGTGTGGCTATTTTATACATCGGTACACCTCTTTTTCAATAGGTTCACAGGGGATCTCAAGGTCCCGCACAACTTGATAATACACGCATTATATCACTTTAACATTATTGCGTAAAGAAAGATAAATTGATATAATTATCGCGTATTTTCAAATTTTCAGGAACAGATATATCAGGATATATAAAGACCGGATAGGGAGGGGAAGACATGACTGCATACAATAAAAGAGCATATAATTTTTCAGCAGGGCCTTCGATGCTGCCCATCGAAGTCATAGAAGAGGCGGCGGCGCAGCTGGTGAACTATAAAGGATGCGGCGAATCTGTAATGGAGATGAGCCACAGATCCAAGGAGTTCAAAGCCATACTGGAAGATGCGGAAAAGAATTTGAGAGATCTGCTTTCCATTCCCGACGATTACACGGTCATGTTCATACAGGGTGGGGCTACTTTACAGTTTTCCATGGTGCCCATGAACCTGATGACCGGTTCAGGTAAAGCGGATTATATAGTGGGAGGCTCTTGGGCGAAAAAGGCGGCAAAAGAAGCGGAAAAGTTCGGAGATGTAAAGGTGGTGGCGACTTCAGAGCCTGACACTTTCACATACATACCCAAGGTGGATCCTTCAGAATTCAGGAAGGATGCGGACTATGTCCACATAACATACAACAATACCATTTACGGAACTCATTACGGATCCGTTCCCGATACGGGAGGCATACCTCTGGTGGCCGATATGTCATCGTGCATACTTTCGGAAGAGATAGATGTGACGAAGTTCGCGTTGATATATGCCGGGGTGCAAAAGAATGTGGCTCCGGCAGGTATGACCGTGGTCATAATGAAAAACGATTTCATAGGGAAGGCTCCTGCCGACACCCCTGTATATCTCGACTACAAGACCCATGGGGAGAACGGTTCCACATATAACACTCCGCCCTGCTTCTGCATATATATAGCGGGAGAGGTGTTCAAGTATCTCAAGAAAAACGGCGGCCTGAAAGCCATGGAAAATAAGAACCGTGAAAAAGCGGGAAAGCTTTATGACTATCTGGACAGCACGGATTTTTATAAGACTCCCGTGGCCAAAGAGGACAGGTCTCTGATGAACGTGGTGTTCGTCACCGGAGATGAAGAGCTGGACAAAAAATTCGTGGCCGAGGCGAAGGAGGCGAACATGCACAACCTGAACGGACACAGATCCATAGGCGGCATGAGGGCCAGCATATACAACGCCATGCCCGAAGAGGGAGTGGATGCCCTCATCGAATTCATGAAGAAATTCGAAAAAGAAAACAGGTGATATACACGGACGCTTTGACGAAAAGGAGGCTGACAGCCCCGGAGGAGCGAAAGTCCGCAGGAAAATACAGAGATAAGAGATAAAGTAGAACGAGGGAATAACAGCATGAAGTATTTCATATTGGTGCCTGACGGCGCAGGTGACGATCCGGTAGAAGCCCTGGGAGGCAAGACTCCGCTGGAAGTCGCAAAGCTGGATAATATAAACAAACTGGCTGCAAAGGGAACGGTGGGCATGGTGAAGACTATACCCGATGGCATAGCTCCGGGCAGCGACGCCGCAAACCTTTCTGTCATGGGTTACGATCCGTCGGTATATCTTACCGGCAGATCACCTCTTGAGGCTGCCAGCATAGGTATAGATATGGCCGACACCGATGTAGCCTACAGGACCAATATCATAACGCTGAAGAACCCCGATGAAAGCCTTACAGGGAAAGACCGGTTCGACGGGGATTTCGATGATATGATCATAGAGGACCACAGCGCCGGAGATATAACTACGGAGGAGGCCGATGAGCTTATAAAAGAGGCCAACAAGGCCTTTGCCAACGACAGTGTGCGCTTTTATACAGGTGTCAGTTACAGACACTGTATGATAGTGAAAAACGGTACTACAGATCAGGATCTGACACCGCCTCACGATCATCTGGGAGAGCCTGCGGGAGGATATCTTCCCAAAGGAGAAGGAGCGGCTTTTATAGAGGATATCATGAGGAGAAGCTTTGAGATATTCAAAGAGCATCCTGTGAATCTCAAAAGGATAGAAAAGGGCCTGAACCCGGCCAACACCCTGTGGATATGGGGCCAGGGGACCAAACCCGCATTGACTGATTTCAAATCGAGATACGGCATCAGCGGCGCGGCTATATCCGCCGTAGATCTTATCAAAGGGATAGCCATATGTGCCGGTCTGGATTCCATAGATGTAGAAGGGGCCACAGGGACCCTCCACACCAATTTCGAGGGAAAAAAGGATGCGGCCATAGAAGCATTCAAGGAAGGAAAGGATTTCGTCTACATGCATCTTGAGGGTCCTGATGAGTGTTCCCATCAGGGAGACCTGGGAGGCAAGATAAAATGTCTTGAAGACATCGATGTCAAGATACTGGCCCCCGTCGTGGAATATCTTGAAGAAGCCGGCGGACCATATTCCGTGCTGGTGGTGCCCGATCACAGGACACCGCTGAGGATAAGGACACATTCGGCAGATCCGGTACCCTTCGTCCTGTACAGAAGCAACAGGGAGATCAGTGAAGACAGGAACAAGAGATTCTGCGAAGTGTCAGGTGCCAAGGGTATCTCACTGGACAGCGGATATGAGCTGGCCGATATGTTTTTTGCCGGTAAGTGACAGGTGACGATTTCCCTGCCGGGAAGGGAAAACTGAAACGAAAAAACATGGTTCCGAACATGAAACGAGCAGCAAGGATAAAGAGGGGAGCGGCGGTGCTCCTGATGACGGTGTTCATGGCAGCGCAGTTCATGCCTGCCACAGTGTTTGCCATATCTGAAGAACCCGAACTGGAATGTGTCTCTGCGGCACTTATAGATGCGAACACCGGCACGATCCTTTACGGAAAGAACATAGACAAGAAAAAAAGTCCGGCGAGTCTGACCAAACTTCTGACGGCTATCGTAGTCCTGGATAATTGCAAAGATCTTTCGGAAGAGGTGACTGTGGATCCGGCAGCTACGGGGATAACGGGAAACAATATGGCGCTGCAGTCGGGGGAAAAGTTTTCCGTAAAGGAATTGATGGAATGCATGCTGGTGTATTCCGCAAATGACGCAGCCGTCGCTTTGGCCATACATATTTCGGGAAGCGAGGAAGCTTTCCTCGAGGCGATGAACAAAAAGGCCCGGGAGCTGGGATGTGAGGATTCGTCCTTTATCAGTGTCAACGGACTGACCAATTCGGGAGATCACTATGTTACGGCCAGGGACATGACATATATAGCAAAGGCCGCAATGGATCAGGATTTCATAAGGAAGATCGTGAAGAAGGAAGAGATCACCGTAGAGGCCACCAATAAAAGTGAAAAGAGGACATTTGAAAACACCAACAGGATGCTCTATGACCGCAAAACGGAGATAGAGGTTTATGGAGAAAAAAGGTGTCCCAAGTATAAAGGCACTATAGGTGTGAAGACGGGATTAGTGAGCAGTTCCGGGTATTGCCTGGTGGCTGCCGTGTCAAGAGACAGCGGTGAATTCATGACTGTCATACTGGACACACCTGATGATGAGGCGAGATATGAGGACAGCATAGAGCTTTTGGAATACGGATATTCCAAATGGTATTCGGAGAAGCTGCTGGCTCCGGGAGAAACAGCAGATAAGGTGAGGGTGAAAGGCGGACATAAGACGAAGGTGGACGGCATCGTGCCCCTGGGAGCCTATGTGACCCTGCCTAAGGAGGCCGATGCAGGTCTTGCCGATTACCAGGTAGAGATAGATGAGGATGTGACAGCTCCCGTAAGCAAGGGGACCAAGGTGGGTACGGTGATACTCTATGAGGGCGATGAAAAAGTAGGGGAAACAGATGTGGTCATAGCCGAGTCTGTAGAAGAAGGCTGGGGACCGTGGACACTTTTGGGTATAAGCGATCTGACGATGATAGTGGTCGCAGCGGTAGTCCTTATACTGATAGTGGCTTTCATCGTTATGAACGTGAGGGCAAAAAAGAAAGAGAGAGAACGACGAAGAAGAAAGGAAGCGGAGCGTATACGCAGAGAACGGGAGGAGGCCAGGAAAGCTGAAGCAAAAAGAAGGAGAGATTGGCCGTTTTAGCCATGTTTGATATACAGAAGAACCTGAAACAGCTCCCGGACAGTCCGGGAGTTTATATTCACAAGGATGGAATGGGGAACATCATATACGTGGGGAAGGCAGTCTCTCTCCGCAACCGTGTGCGCCAGTATTTCCAGTCGTCCAAAAATATGGATATAAAAGTCCGTGCTATGGTGGGGCAGATATCCGAGTTCGAGTACATCAGCTGCGCCACGGAGATGGAGGCATTCATACTTGAAAGCAACCTGATAAAAAAACACAGACCCAAGTACAATATCCTGCTCAGAGACGACAAGTCGTACCCCTATATCAAAATAACCGTGGGAGAAAAATATCCGCGCCTCATGAAGACCAGGATGACAGGAAAAGAAGGGGAAAAATATTTCGGCCCCTACAGCGATGTAGGAGCGGTGAACATGATGATAGATCTGCTCAACAGAGTATACAGGCTCAAGCAGTGCTCAGCTGCAAATTTTCCCGAAGGTGCGAGACCTTGCCTGAATTATCATATAAACCGGTGTGACGGAGTGTGCACCGGGAAGGTCGAAAGGGAAGAGTACCTGGAACGCATAGGATCCATCGAGGGGTTCCTGAATGGAAAGAACACCAGCTTGGAGGAATATCTGAAGGAGAGGATGGAAGAGGCCGCCGAGGCTTTGGATTACGAAAAGGCAGCCTCATACAGGGACTATCTGCAGGCGTCAAGAAGCCTGGCTGACAGGCAGAGAGTGGTGCTCAAGGACAGGAGAGACATGGATCTCATAATATGCGACGGGGGAAAAGGCAAAGTCGATACGGCCTTGTTCTTCGTGCGTGGAGGAAAGCTGACGGGAAGAGAGGGCTATGTGTTGAAAAGCGAGACGACCGTAGGGCCGGGAGAGGCAGCAGGAGAGTTCATAAGGCAGTACTATGAGGACGGCGGAGAGATCCCCGGAGATATATTGGTGGGATCCGAGGTGCCGGACAGGGAGATGCTGGAAAAATATCTTTCCGATATAGAGGGCCGCAAAGTGAGGATATATGTGCCGCAGAGGGGCGAAAAACGGGCCTTGATGGAGATGGCGCAAAAGGATGTAGAACAAGCCAGGGAAATGATAAGGTACAGAGCGGAGAGCAGGAAAGAGAGAGAAAAGGAAATAGGCGAAGAGATCGAGAAACTGCTTTCGGACATGAGAGGCATAGGAAACGAGACAAGAGACCCGGGAGACAAGATACCCGCGCACCGTATCGAGGCATATGATATTTCCAACACCAACGGTGTGGACACAGTGGGAGGAATGGTGGTCTTCCAGGGAGGGAAGCCGGATAAAAAATCCTACAGGAGATTCAAGATAAGGACTGTGGGCAACTCAGACGATTACGGAGCCATGGTGGAGATGCTGTACAGACGGCTCAAACGTGCAGAAGACGGGGATGAGGGATTTTCCCTCATGCCGGACCTCATCCTCATAGACGGAGGAAAGGGCCATGTGGCATCGGTGAAAAAAGTGCTGGATGTCATGAAAAAGGATATAGCGGTGGCAGGCATGGCCAAGGGCGACGGTCACAGGACCAGGACCCTGGTATATCCCAAAGGAGACTCTTATGAGGAGATAGATCTGAAGGAAAGGCCCCTGCTTTTCAAATACATGGGCAACATACAGGAAGAGGTCCATCGTTTCGCCATAGAGTACCATCGGGGCCTGAGGAAGGGAAGGACCATGACGTCAGCTCTGGACGAGATACCCGGTATCGGCAAAGTCAAGAGGAATGCCCTGCTGGCTCATTTCAAGAGCATAGAGGCGATAAAAAGCGCAGACAGGGAACAGCTGAAGGAGGTAAGAGGGATAACCGATAAGAACGCTGATGCGATCATTGATTTTTTTGACCATAAATGATATATTTAGCGTAAATTTGAAAAAGGAGAAAAAATATGGCTAATAACAACAGACCGCAGGAAGAAGAAACCGATGTGATAACTTTGGAATTCGACGACGGGACAGAGCTGGAGTGTGAAATAATGGGAGTGTTCGATTGTGGCGGAAAGGACTATATCGCACTGATCCCCAATGACGAGAGCGATGATGTATATATCTACGGATATAACGAAGTAGGTGAAGATGAGTTCGAGCTTTTAGATCTTGATGACGATGAATTCGAGAAGGCCACGAGAGAATTCGAAGCTCTGATGGCGTCGGAAGAACAGGAAGTGCAGAACTGAGATAAAAAATACACAGTGGACATGACGCCGCTTCTCCATGTGCGGCGTCCTTTTGTTGGTGGCATAGATAAAGGTCAGGATGTAAAAAGGGGGAAGGGAAGGATATGGGTAAAGGTAAAGAAAAAATGGAGAAAGAAAGAATAACACCGGTAAAATATGAAGAAGGAAAGCTCATAATACTGGATCAGACCGAACTTCCGGCCAGAGAAAAGTGGATAGTCCTGGAGAACAGCCACGACGTCTGGGATGCCGTAAAAAAGCTGAAAGTGCGAGGAGCGCCGGCTATAGGAGTCTGTGCGGCATACGGTATATGCGTGTCCATGGAAAAAAGCCACACATGTTCATATGATCAGTTCAGGAAAGAATTTTCGGATGTAAAAGATTATTTGATATCGTCGAGGCCTACAGCTGTGAATCTGGCATGGGCCCTTGAAAGGATGGAGAAAAAACTCCTTTCCATAGGTGACGGCCTCTGTTTCGGTCCTTCGTGGAGGCAGGAAGAAGGATACCTGAAAGAAGAGCTTTTGAAAGAGGCTCACGCCATAAGGCGGGAGGATGAAGAGAGCTGCAGGGCCATGGGGGAGTACGGACTGAGACTTCTGACGGAGATATCGGCGAGGAAGGGTGCAGGAGAAAAAGGACCTGAAGATCAACAGCCTATCACGGTGCTGACTCACTGTAATGCAGGGGCGCTGGCAACGGCGGGATACGGAACGTGCCTTGCGCCTGTTTATCTGGCTGCGGAGAAGGGGTATGGAGTAAGGGTATTTTCCGACGAGACCCGGCCGCTGCTTCAGGGCGCCCGTCTCACGTGCTGGGAGCTTGCAAGGGCCGGGATAGACGTGACCCTCATATGTGATGACATGGCTTACAGCGTTTTGAAAAAGGAAAAGCCCCATGCCGTAGTCGTAGGGTGTGACAGGATGGCCGCAAACGGTGACGGAGCCAACAAGATAGGCACGGCGGCTCTGGCAGTTATGGCAAAGGAGCTGGGAATACCCTTCTTCATGTTCGCTCCTAAATCCACCATAGACCTGTCCACTCCTGCGGGAGAAGATATAAGGATAGAAGAAAGGGACGGAGATGAAATATGTTCCATGTGGTATGAGGAAAGAATGGCACCGGAGGGGATAAAAACTTTCAATCCGGCTTTCGATGTGACAGAAAACAGGTATATTACCGCCGTGGTGACGGAGAAAGGCGTGGTATATCCTCCCTTTGACGAGAATCTGAAGAGATTGTTCGAATAAAGCATGGGCACATGCACAAGAAGAGGAACACGGTAAAAACGCTATGACGGTTGAGCTTTGGATGTATATGTAATATAATCTCCCGGTGAGGAGCAGGATAAATGGGATACAAAGTAAAACTCAATATCTTTGAAGGGCCTTTCGATCTGCTGGTATATCTTATAGAAAGTGCCCGCATGGATATATATGACATAAAGGTGTCGGAAATAACGGCTCAATACCTTGAATATGTAGAGGAGATAAAGAAGACCGATGTGGCTTTGTCCTCTGAGTTCATGGTGCTTGCGGCCACGTTGATAGATATAAAATCCAGGATGCTGCTGCCCAGGACCGAACCGGGGAGCGAAGACGGGGCCATGGAGGATCCCAGGACCCAGCTCGTGGAAAAACTGTTGGAATACAAGCGTTTCAAGAATGCAGCTGCATTTCTGGAAGAAGGGGAGACCCGGAGCAGGAGGATATTCGAAAAACCGAGAGAGGATATTTCCCAATTCTCTCAGGAACCGGATGAATATCTCGTACTCAGCCTGGGCAAGTTCGTAGAGGCATTTGACGAATTCCTGACGAAAAAGAGGAAGATAGACGAAGTCAGGCGTAATTATGAGAGAGTCCGAAGGCAGAGAGAAAGCGCCGAGGAAAAAATGGGACAGATAACCGGGATATTCGCAGATGACAAGAATAAAGTCATAAGCTTCGAAGATACGGTAAAAGATCCGGGAGATTTGTACGATGTTGCTCTGTCCTTCGCGTCCATGCTGGAGATGATAAAACAACAGAGGCTCATAGCAAGCCAGAAAAAGAATTTCGGCCCTATCGACATCAGAGCAGGACAGAATATAGACCGGGAAATAACCATTGAGGAAAACGGCGGCAGCGACGGTCAAAGTGAAGCAAAAATCAAGGATATGTGAGGCGAAAATGGAAAATAAAACGATAAAATCAGCATTTGAATCCATGATGTTCATATGGGGAGAGCCTCTGGCGGCAAAGACTGCCGGCGAGGTGTTCAATATAAGCGAAAAAGAGGCGGTCACGGTCTTCGAAGAGCTCCGCCGTGAGTATGAGGACAGAGAAAGCGGGATACGTATCAGAAAAGTGGACAAAAGCTATCATATCGTTACTGCGGAAGAAAACGCCGAATATATAGAGAGGCTCTGCACGCCTGTGAAAAAGAGAAAACTCTCACAGGCAGCCCTTGAGGTCCTTGCCATAGTGGCTTACAGACAGCCCATCACTAAAGGAGAGATCGACGCCATAAGGGGCATAAAGTGCGATCGTGTGATGGAAGGTCTGGCAAACAAGGGACTGGTTGAGGAAAAGGGCCGATCCGCAGGCATAGGCCGCCCCATACTTTACGGCACTACAGATGTGTTCCTCAAAAACTTCGGATTCGAAACACTGAAAGACCTCCCCGAGATCGAAGATATAGAGAGGGCTATCGAGGTGGATGAAGAGGCTATGAGCGAAGTGGATATCAATCAGATGTCCATAGAGGTGCCCGGCGAGACCGGTCAGTAAGATATCTCAGGGGTCTTTTCGCTGTCTTCCAAATCGAAAAAGTCGGGACCGTAGGATCTCCCGTTTTCCAGTGTCACACCGTACCTGTATTCCGCCAGTTCTGAAACGGTCACCAGCTGATATCCCCTGGCACGCAGATATGGGATGATGAGTTTGCTGGCCTCGACAGAGGGTTCGTGTATAGAATGGAAGAGCAGGACCTCTCCGTCAAGGTTCCCCGCAGATTTTATATCGTTGAATTCTCTTTTCGGATCTCTGTATTTCCAGTCAAGCGAGTCGTAGGACCACCCTATTTCAGGCATATCGTATGTCTTTATGACTTTGTCGTTCTTTGCACCGTAGGGAGCTCTGAAAAGGGTAGGAACCTCCCCGGAAAGTTTCTCGATGAGATCGTTGGTCTTGTCAGCCTGTTCCCTTATAGCCTTTGGTGAGAGTTTGGTAAGCTGGGGATGGCTGTATGAATGATTGCCTATTTCGCAGCCCTGCTTCAGCATACGCTTGAGGATATTTTCGGAATCGGATACGTTGGCTACGTTGGTGCCCAAAAGGAAAAATGTGGCTACTGCGCCGTTCTCCTCAAGGCAGTCCAACAGCTCTTCCTCCAGAGGACCGTTGAGGCCGTCGTCATATGTGATAGCCACCATGGGTTTGTTCTTATCTACAGGGGCGTCGGCAGGATCATCCTGCAGGAAATCCTCGATCACTGACATGTCCAAAATGACTGATGCGGACCCCATACCCTTCTTGAGGACGGTACCTTCGTCGAAATAGAATATGGCGCCGCTGTCTGCCAGCAGGAAAGAGTTGAGATTCTCAGAAGTGTCGGAAACATGCTCTTTCGCATGGCTGGAAAGGTCGTCTCCGTACTCGTCGGTGAGGGCATCCAATATATCTTGTGAAAGCTGATCCTTATAACCGTCCTTGAGCAGGGCCGTGCCGCCGGTCTCACGACCGCTCTTTTTCACGAAACTTCGCGTGAAGACCTGAGAATCGACGATGACCATCTCATCATCCTTCTCTTCGAAGATGTCTTTGTGTACAGCGATCCCGTAGACATCATCGGTCATATAACCTTCGTAGTCCACCATAAGGGCGGCTTTTTCACTTTTTGCGTATTTTTTCTCGAATCCGGAGATCATGGATGCCGACATAGCTGACATGGCGTTGTTTACAGCCGCGTTTCTGGTTTTCGGCAACCTGACCGCAGTGGAAAGCTTGTCTCCATATTGGATCTTATCCGTATTGCTGGAAAAACACTGGGGCAGTTCCGCCGCATCGCGGTGATCGGTGACGAATTCGTTGAATTCCTCAGCATCGTCGTAGTTGTCCATGATATGTGTGCTTATGGAATATATCCCTATGGCTCCTGTGATTATGAGTATCAGCAGCACCAAAACAGACAGGGCGAACCTCCTGCGCTTCAGAATACGGTGCTTCTTATTGCTTCTGAAATCGTTTTTCCTGGGAGGATCTGTTTTTCCCCGGCGATGATCATATCTGTTGGTCATTTCGTCCCCCCTTGAAAAATAAATACATATCTCATAAAAATACAGTACCCCACCCGGAGTCAGTATATCAGAGAAAAGTTTTATTTTCCATAGTTTTTTGAAATATGATGAATATTCGTCTACATGTTTGCAATTTGATATGGCGTTAAGTTATACTATACCATGATTTGGTATGTTTATTTCTTTTGCTGGAGGAGAAAATATGGAAATCAGCAATATGCTGATGATAATCATCATAATATGTCTGCTGCTCATTTCAGGATTCATCTCTGCTACAGATGCATCGTATAAGAACCTGAACAGGTCAAAGATCCGCAGCCTCGCTATGAACGGCAACAAGAGGGCCGAAAAGGTCAACGGACTTTTGGACAGACAGCCGGAGCTGGACTGGACCATGCTCATATGCAACACCACAGTGAATATTTTCGTCACATTGGCGGCATATATATTTTTTACCGGGATGCTCGGGCGAGGGGGCCTGGCAGTGGCCGTAGTGGTCATCGTGCTCATAATACTGGTATTCGCGGAGATATCCCCCAATGCTCTTTCGGGAAGAGCTCCGGAAAGATTCGCGATGTTTTCACAACCTTTCGCGTCGGCTATGGTGACTTTGCTCAAACCGATCAACTTCATTTTCAAGGGATGGAAAAAGCTGTTGTACAAGATCTTCAAAATAGACGGTGAAAAGGGAGTGACCGACGAGGACTTGAAGAACATCGTAGAAGAAGCGGAGACGGAAGGGATCCTGGAGGCCGACCGGAGCGAGCTCATACAGAACGCCATAGAATTCAATGAACTTACGGCAGAGGAAGTCATGACGCCCAGGGTGGATATCAAGGCGTTGGATATAGATTCCACTATGGAAGAAGTGGCCGATGTCTTCAGAGAGACAGGATTCTCCAGGCTTCCGGTGTACGATGAAGATCTGGATTCTATTTTAGGGGTGTTGAACCAGAAAGATTTCCACAACTATATAGTTGGGACAGGCAGGACGATCTCGGATTTCGTCAAACCCGTAGTATTCGTCGCCACATCCATAAGGATAGCCGATCTGCTCAAGAGGCTGCAGGCCATGAAGACCCATATCGCCATAATCGTAGATGAATACGGAGGCACAGAGGGTCTTGTGACTATGGAGGACATCATCGAAGAGCTGGTCGGAGAAATATACGACGAGCACGATGTAGTCATGTCAAGAGAGGTGACGGAACTGCAAAACGGCAGTTATAGAGTAATGTGCAATGCGAACCTTGACAAAGTGTTCGATTTCTTCGGCATAGAGGAAGAACTGGAAGAGGTCAATACGGTAAACGGATGGGTGGTCATCGCTTTGGACAGGCTGCCGAAAAAAGGAGATGTGTTCAGCTATGAAAGCGGGAACAAGGTGCTCAACTGCAAAGTGACGAAAGCTACGCCCAGGAAGGCCCTGGAAATAAACGTGAAAGTAGAAAGCAGAGAAATATACGGGGAAGAAGGCGATGAAACTGAAAAGACCGCAAAAAGCGATGAAAAGGATAAATAGAAAGAAAGGAAGGGAAAGAAAGTAAATGAGTGTGATGGAAAAGATCTTTGGCGATCTCAACGCGAAGGAAGTCAAAAAGATATCGAAGATCGTAGATAGAATAGAGGCCTATGATGAGGAGATGCAGGCTCTCACAGATGAGGAACTGAGGGCCAAGACGCCCTATTTCAAAGACAGGCTCACGGCGGGAGAAACTCTCGATGACATATTGCCGGAGGCCTTTGCCGTGTGCAGGGAGGCAGCCAGCAGGTCATTGGGAATGAAACCTTTCCGGGTGCAGCTCATAGGCGGCGTGGCTCTCCATCAGGGCCGTATCGCAGAGATGAAGACAGGTGAAGGTAAAACACTTGTGGCTACTTTACCTGCATATCTCAATGCCCTTGAGGGAAAGGGAGTGCACGTTGTCACCGTCAACGACTATCTTGCCAAAAGGGATATGGACTGGATGGGAAAATGTTATACGTTCCTGGGACTCACAGTGGGATGTGTTATACACGGTATAACGGAAGAGGAAAGGAGAGCGGCATACAGAGCCGATATAACATACGGTACGAACAACGAATACGGCTTTGACTATCTACGTGACAACATGGTCATATATGAGGAAGATATGGTGCAAAGACCGCTGAATTATGCCATAGTGGACGAGGTGGACTCTATACTCATAGATGAGGCCAGGACTCCCCTCATAATATCCGGACGGGGAGCCGAATCCACCACGCTGTACAAGACGGCGGACAGTTTTGCAAGGCAGCTCCATGAAAGCGACTATAAGATCGAGGAAAAGGAAAAGCAGATATCCCTTACCGAAACAGGTGTGGCTAAATGTGAAAAAAGCTTTGGTATAGACAATTTTTCCGATCCGGAGCACATGGAGATAAATCACCATGTCATGCAGGCGCTGAAGGCCAGATACATAATGAAAAAAGACGTCGATTATGTGGTCAAAGACGGTGAGATAATAATCGTAGATGAGTTCACCGGCCGTCTCATGTACGGGAGACGTTACAGCGACGGGCTCCATCAGGCCATCGAGGCAAAAGAAAACGTACAGGTCAGATCCGAGTCCAAGACCCTGGCGACCATAACCCTGCAGAACTACTTCAGGATGTATGAAAAGCTGGCCGGGATGACCGGTACGGCCAAGACCGAGGAGTCGGAGTTCAGAGACATATACAATATGGATGTCGTCGTCATCCCCACCAACAAAGAAGTGGTGCGAGATGACCAAGAGGATGCGGTATACGCTACGGAAAAAGGAAAATACAATGCGATAGCCGATAAGGTGGCCGAGGTCCACGCCACGGGCCAGCCTATCCTCGTAGGTACGATCTCCATAGAAAAATCGGAGATAATAGCGGACCTGCTGAAAAAACGGGGCATAAAGGATATCAATGTACTCAACGCCAAGCATCACGAGAAAGAGGCAGCCATAATCGCCGAAGCGGGACGGGAAGGTACCGTGACTATAGCCACGAATATGGCGGGCCGTGGTACTGACATAATCCTGGGAGGAAATCCCGAGTTCGAGGCAAAGAAAGAAATGGAGAAGGAAGGGTATGATCAGGAGACCATAACCTTCGCTACGGGATTCGTGCCTACAGATGATGCCGAACTGCTGGCCGCCAGAGAGCATTTTCATGAGCTCCATGAAAAATATAAAGCCGAAAGAGCAGAGGAGCAGAAAAGGGTCATAGACCTTGGAGGACTTTTCATAATAGGCACGGAGCGCCATGAGTCCAGACGTATAGACAACCAGCTCAGAGGTCGTTCCGGAAGGCAGGGAGACCCGGGAGCAACGCAATTCTGCGTGTCTCTCGAAGACGATCTGATGAGGTTGTTCGGCGGTGAGAGGATGCAGAATATGGTGACCAAGCTGGGGGTGGAGGAAGATGAGGCCATCGAAGCGGGAATGGTCACGAGATCCATTGAGAACGCCCAGAAAAAAGTTGAAGGCAGGAACTTTTCCATACGTAAATATGTACTCCAGTATGATAATGTGATGAACAAGCAGAGAGAGATCATATACGGGGAAAGGAAAAAAGTCCTGCTGGGAGAGGATCTCAGAGAATACATCATGAACATGATGGAAGAACTGGTCAACGAATTCACGGATCCCATAGTCATGGAGTCCAAATTCGCCGAAGAATGGGATCTGGAAAAGCTGGAAGAGGATCTGAAGAGGATATGTGAAAGGTTCCCGGGATTCCATTATACAGACGAGGAAAAGGCCAATCTTGAAGAAGGAGAATTCAAGGAGAGCATAATCGAAACCTTCCATAAACTTTATGAGGAGAAAGAAAACGAAGTAGGTCCGGACAGGATGCGCGAGCTGGAACGGATGATCCTCATAAGGGTAATAGACAACAAGTGGATGGATCATATAGATGCCATGGATCAGCTGAAAAGCGGTATAGGTCTGAGAGGGCTGGGGGGACAGGACCCTGCCGGGGCATATGCCATCGAAGGCTTCGATATGTTCGAGGAAATGACAGGATCCATAAAAGAGGATACGGTAAGGTTCTGTTACAATGTCACCGTTGAGACCAACACGAGGAGAAAGGAGATATTCGGAAAAGGCGAAGGGAAAAAAGAGGAGTACGAGGATGACATGGGATACAGGGAAGAACCTATGGACGGAGACGTGCCGGAACAGACTCAGGTGCCTGAAAGAGAAAAGAAACAGGAAACATACAAGAGGGAACAGCCAAAGGTAGGAAGGAACGACCCCTGCCCGTGCGGTTCTGGAAAGAAATACAAACACTGCTGCGGACGGAACCAGTAGCAGCGGACACGTAAGGAAATAGAAATGAAGGAGATAAAGAAAATATGAACATAGAGCTTGAAAAAACACTGGCCCTGATGCCTGAGATAAAGGCGGGGCTCAAAGAGGCAGGTGATTCACTTTGACCCGGCAGGGTTGAAGGAAGAAATAGGGAAGCTGGAAAAAGAGTCCGCAGCTCCAGAATTCTGGAATGACAGGGAAAAAGCACAGGAGATACTCCAGAGAAAGAAGATACTGGAAACGAAGCTTGAGAAGTATGAAAAGGCCAGGCAGGATCAGGAAGACTTGGAAGTGATGATAGATCTTGCTTCTGAAGAAGATGACGAGGGACTGATCGAAGAGATACGCCAGTCCTGTGCCGATCTGCAAAAACTCATCGACGATATACTGGTGGAGACCCTGCTTTCCGGTCAATATGACGGATCGAATGCCATATTGAATATACAGGCCGGATCCGGCGGTACCGACGCCCAGGATTGGGCGGAGATACTCCTCCGCATGTATATCAGGTATGGAGAAACGAAAGGATACAAAGTCAGGGAACTTTATGTCCAGGAGGACACCGAGGGAGGCATCAAGAGCGCATCCATACTGGTCGAGGGGGAGAACGCTTACGGGTATCTGAAGGCGGAAAAAGGAGTCCACAGACTCGTGCGCATATCGCCTTTCGACTCTTCCGGGCGAAGACATACGTCATTTGCCAGCGTGGAAGTCATGCCGGAGATAGATGATGACATAGAGGTGGAGATAGATGAAAACGATTTGAGGATAGACACCTTCCGGTCCAGCGGTGCAGGGGGACAGCACGTGAACAAGACGGACTCCGCCATAAGGATAACTCACTTGCCCACCAACATAGTGGTGACTTGTCAGAATGAAAGGTCCCAGCATCAGAATAGAGAAACAGCCATGAAGATGCTGAAATCGAAACTCACTGCCCTTGTGGAAGAGCAGCACAAGGAAAATCTGAAAGAGCTGCAGGGAGATTTCAGTCAGATAACCTGGGGCAGCCAGATAAGGTCCTATGTATTCCATCCGTACACCATGGTGAAAGATCACAGGACCGGAGCCGAGGTAGGCAATGTGCAGAAAGTTCTTGACGGCGATCTGGACTATTTCATAAATGAAAAATTGAAACAGAAAGATTAGCTTTTACTGGAGATCATCGACGGCCAAAACCATCTCCGAGGGGGATGGTTTTTTGGTATGAACCATGTGCCAGAAAAAATTTTTTTCTACATATATATAGCGCGGCCCATTGGACTTTTGAGCCTGATTTGGAAAAAAAGATTTGCAAACAAAAAAATGTCGTGTTAACATCACACCGACGACACCCGGATGAGGTCGAGTTCTCGGTGCTCCGGCAGTCGGTTCTTTATAAAGGAGATGTTTGATATGATTTTGGAAACCCTGCAGAAGTTTGCGATGGATATGGGTCTGACCAATATGGATTACAGATCGGCGATAATGATATTAGTATCTCTGGTACTTTTATACCTTGCCATCAACAGAGGGTTTGAACCTTTACTCCTAGTCCCCATAGGGTTCGGGATGCTGCTTTCCAATATGCCCATAACAGGAATATTCGAATCACACCCCGATGCAGGAACAGCCCTGAGCGAAATGGGTATACTGACAGTGTTCTATCAGCTGAAAGGAGTTTTGCCGTCGCTCATATTCATGGGTGTAGGCGCCATGACCGATTTCGGTCCGCTGATAGCCAATCCAAAATCACTTATCATGGGAGCGGCTGCTCAGTTCGGCATATTCATAGCGTTTTTCTTCGCTGTACTTTTGGGCTTCGATGCTCAGGGGGCGGCATCCATAGGGATAATCGGCGGAGCTGACGGACCTACGGCCATATATACCACCCAGCAGCTCAAGCCTGAACTTTTGGGAGCAATCGCTGTAGCGGCATATTCATATATGGCTCTGGTACCGGTCATACAGCCTCCCATAATGAGACTGTTCACCACCAAAAAAGAAAGAATGATCAAAATGGATCAGCTGCGGCCTGTGAGCCAGAGAGAAAAGATCATGTTCCCCATTGCAGTGACTATCATAGTAGTCCTGCTGCTTCCGGCAGCAGCACCTCTCATCGGTATGCTCATGCTGGGGAATCTCTTCAAGGAGTCCGGAAGGACGTTGCGACTCAGCGATACGGCCCAGAACGCACTGGTAAATATAGTGACCATCATGCTGGGACTGGCAGTGGGAGCTTCTGCACAGGGACCTACGTTCCTGACTGCAGACACCCTGAAGATCGTAGTGCTCGGCGTGGTAGCTTTTGCTTTCGGTACGGCAGGGGGCGTATGGATAGCAAAACTGATGAATGTGATAACGGGAGGAAAGATAAATCCTCTCATGGGTTCGGCGGGAGTTTCGGCAGTGCCTATGGCAGCAAGAGTATCTCAGACGGTGGGACAAAAGGAGAACCCTTCCAACTTCCTGCTGATGCATGCCATGGGACCCAATGTGGCGGGCGTTATAGGGTCTGCAGTATCGGCTAGCGTTATGCTGTCCATGTTCAGCGGTTATTGAGGGCAGCCGCAGCCGTAAATAACTCATACGGGAATTTTAAGGAACTAAGGATGTTGGGATCTCAACATCCTTTTTGATGTGAGGTAAAAACCGGCAGCTTTGCGGATCCGGAGGCGTTGATATCATTTCCCCGAAAAGGGCAATTCTGATTTCCCATATTATACGTTGGATATAGTATGGAGCATACCGTGCAATGTTGCGGAAAAAGAGAGGTAACGCAGATCGCTGCGGTATGATAGAATCCGGCTCATAGGAAAAAAGAGTTGGTAAAATCATTGGTTAATGTTGAAATTTCAACGTATATCCGGATTATATCTTCTTAAAAAAAGATGTATTTCGGGGGAAGATATATGAAACAAGTTACTTGTCCTGTTTGCGGTAGTATTTCTATCAAATACGGAAAGAATAAATCGGGATCTCAAAGATGGTATCGCAGGAATTGTTCCGGTATCCATACTCCTAAAATCGATAATTCATCAAAATATTTATAAATATTCTTAAAGTGGCTGTTCAGTAAACAAACTCAAAAGGGAATGCCGGGTGAGGGACGAACGTTCAGAAGAAAAACAACTCAGTTTTGTGACATATGGCCTATGTCACCGAGAGTAGAACAACAAAATGGCGTGGTGTATGCCGATGGGATATATATCGGGCGAAAGCAAGTATTCTGATAAAGACAAGAGAAGTATATGTGATGAGGCAGAAGTACAATGAGTTTCTCAGCCGGCTAACATATGACGAATATGGAAACAGCAGACTACGCATGAAAAGATTCTCAAAGCACAGCGTTAGATCATGAGATTGCTTAAAGAAGGGACGCTGTTCACTTATCTTGATGAGGCTTTGAGACATGAGATCGATAAAACACCTTCAACCAATAACTAAATTGAGGGAGGAATCAATTCAAAGCTTAGAGAGATGCTTATGTAATAGATGATACTCATATAGGAATCACCATAGCGGATGCGTCGGACAAGGGAGTCCCCGCATAGCTGTTCATGATTGGAAGCAAGACTTATCTGAAAAGCAGAGTTTTGACGGGAGAAAGCCCGAGGGAGATTCCATGACAGGAGCGGAAAAAACGATCACAGATGTTCGGGATGATATAGGGAATTTCGTGGGAGAAGCTGTAAGGTATGACGATATGACCATGCTCGCTCTCACGTGTAAAGGGGATCACGGCGGTGAGACTCTCACCCTTGAGGCTACTATGGAAAACTGGGACCCGGGGATGAGATTTTTGGAATGCGAGCCATAAAAGGCAGGATGCTTCGCAATGGAAAAAACGTCTATAGAGATCACGGCCGAAGAGATATATACGAATATAGTGAAGTACGCCCATCCCGACGATGTCGGTACGGTGACAACATCCCTGTCTTTACATGAGGGAACATGTGATGATCCGGGATATGTCCGCATAGTGTTTACAGACGAGTGTATACCTTATGATCCTCTTTCCAGGGAAGCACCGGATATCACTTTATCGGCCGAGGAAAGGACGTGCGAAGGATTGGGTATACATATGATACGGAACATGGTGGATCGTGTGCATTATGAGTATGTTAACGGGCATAATGTCCTGACTATGGAAAACAAAACCCTATAGCCGGATATAAAAACAGACTATATTCGCGAACACGAATAGAATTGTGAAGAACCCCTGAAGGCTCATGCTATTTTATAGATTTTTTTACCAGAAATTGTTAGAATCAAGACGATATATGTTTTGAGTGGAGAATGATGATGAAATATATAACAGTAAGAGAAGCGGCGGAAAAATGGGGGATATCGGAGCGTCTGGTACAACAGCACTGTAACAGAGGCCGGATTATGGGGGCCGACAAATTCGGAAAGGCCTGGGCCATACCGGAGGATGCCGAAAAACCTTTGGATCCGAGACATCAGAGAAAAAAAGCATCTGACGGTGATGATAAAAAAGAAAAGGACACTGCCGCAAAGGGCACCGGGGGTATGGGAGGATTTCCCTTCGATATCACAGCCCTAATGCCTTTTATGAGCGCATCCTTTGAACCGGGCGAAAGTAAGGCGTTTCTGGACAGCATAGAAGACAAGGATGTTAAGAATATTGCCTGCGCCGAATACTGCTATTTCAGGGGACAGGCACGGGAGGCGGCAAATATCTCCGCCATGTATATAGACAGTCCCAATTTTTCTCTGCGCTTATCGGCCTGCCTCATATATGCGTATGCAAATCTGCCGTTGGGCAGAGTGCGCCAGTCAAAAGCAGCCATAGACGCCATGCTGAGCCTTTTGCGAAATACGGGGACAGACACAAAGGGTAACGGGAATTCCGGAATAAAGGCAATAATATCGTTTACAACGACCACAGCAGCGACCCTGCTACATATGCCCTTATCCGATAAAAACTCATCTCTCAGTCAGAATATAGGGCTGTTGACACCGGGACTCAAGGGTTTTGCCTTTTATGTACAGGCACACAGGATGTATCTGGAGGGCCGATACAGGGAGAGCATAGGATTGGTGGAGGCGGCCTTGCAGATGGAAAAAAAGGTGTACAACATTCCTTACATATATTTGAATCTGGTAGCCGTTATGGACTATGTCAGCCTCAGGGAAACGGAAAAGGCAAAGGAACATTTTATGGCAGCATGGAACATAGCTGAACCTGACGGGTTCATAGAGGCTTTCGGAGAGCACCACGGACTGTTGGGAGGAATTCTTGAGGTGGCTTTGAAAAAGGAGAGGCCGGAGGATTTCAAGCAAATTATTGCCATAACCTACAGTTTTTCCGAAGGATGGCGAAAAGTCCACAACCCCGCTACCGGTCATGACGTGGCTGATAATCTCACCACGACGGAATTCACCACTGCGATGCTGGCGGCGAGAGGGTGGACGAACGGGGAGATAGGAGAGCATTTGGGTATATCTGTCAATACGGTGAGGCAGTATATTTCTGCAGCCCTGCAAAAATTAGGGGTGAGCCAGCGTAAAGAATTGAAAGATTTTATGCTCAAATGAACGAGTCTAATGATGAAAGGTACGAAAGTCGGTAGGATGCTACCGACTTTTTTATTCTGCACCGCCAAAGCCATATTCGCGATGACGAACAGATAGTCTCGTTTTTTACGCAATCATAGGATTTTAAATCTTGCTTCGGCTGGTATAATCCGGTTATTCATATAATACCGGCATGTGAGCATAAACGTTTTGCGTGTGGCAAAGAAAGCAGCAGTGCATGGGGTGAGAGAAATGTCTGAAATAAACAGAAAAATCAAGCATTACGGAATAGGCGGAATTGATATCGAGATCCCGCTGAAACGTACCGAGACAGATGGTCTATATATAGAGGATTATCCGGATTTTATCAGTGAACCCGTATATACGGCTCGGGGCCACAGGATACTTTTGACTTTTGAAGATGCCTGTGATAACAGGGAATCTGTGGGTGATGAACCTTGCACAGAATGCGGCTCCTGTCGGTTTTTTGAAAAAGTCCCGGGAACTTTGATGGGAGTTTGTAAACATTGGAAAGGACGAAAGGAATGAGCAAACAGATCTTTCGAGAGAATAATCTTAAACGTGTTTCTTCTCCTGAGCAGATGGACGACTATATACGGGTGTCGAACCCGAAAGTATGGCTGGCTTTGGCAGCAATAGTGGTGCTGCTTTTGGGAGCATGCGTTTGGGGTATATTCGGAAGGATCGAGACCACTGTGGATACAGCGGCGGTTGCCGATAAGGAAGGCTTCGTAGTCTGCTACCTGAAAGAGTCTGATGTGCAGTTGGTGGAGCCGGGCATGGAGGTCAGGATCAAGAATGACGTATATACCATATCGGAAATAGAAAAAGATCCGATAAAGGTGACGGAAGATATGGACGAATACATCATACATGTAGGCGGAATGAAAGAAGGGGAATGGGTGCATGCCGCCATTCTTGACGGTTCTGCTCCTGAAGGCGTATATCAGGCAGAGATAGTGGTTGAAAGGATAGCACTTATGTCCTTTGTGACGAATTGAGGTACTCATGGTTATAGGGAAGAAACACAAAGCGAGCAGTCCGATCACAAAGGGAGTTGCCAAGGTGCCTGTCATCATGCAGATGGAAGCTCTGGAGTGCGGTGCCGCATCTCTGACGATGATCCTCGCCTATTACGGAAAATGGTTACCTCTCGAGCAGATCCGCGCTGACTGCGGGGTATCGCGAGACGGTTCAAATGCAAGAAATGTTATGAAGGCTGCCAGGAGTTACGGCCTTATTGCACAGGGATACCGCTATGAGCCGGAAGACCTGAAGGAAAATGGAAAATTCCCATGTATCATCCATTGGAATTTCAACCATTTCATCGTATTGAACGGATTCAGCAAGGGCAAGGCCCATCTCAATGATCCTGCAAAAGGAAATTATTCTGTCTCCATGGAGGAGTTTGACAGGTCATTTACCGGTATATGCATGATGTTTGAGCCGGGTGAAGATTTCAAACCCGAAGGAAGGCCCAAAAGCGTACTTGAATTTGCAAGAAAAAGACTGGTAGGGACCAGGGTCGCAGTGATTTTCCTCGTTCTGACCACATTGATATCCTCACTTTTGGGGATCATATCACCGGTGTTCTCAAGGATATTCTTGGACAGGCTCCTGACAGGACAGAATCCCGAATGGTTCTATCCTTTTTTGGGGGCTTTGGCATTGTTTTCCGTGATACAGATAATGGTAGAATGGATACAGACCGTGTTTTCCCTGCGTATCAACGGCAAGATGGCCGTAACGGGCAGCTCTGTTTTCCTGTGGAAAGTGCTGCGGATGCCTATGGAATTCTTTTCCCAGCGTATGGCGGGAGATATACTGCAGCGGCAGGAATCAAACTCGGCAATTGCCGCTACTATCGTCAATACCCTTTCACCTCTGGTGCTCAATACGATAATGATGGTGTTCTATCTTGTGGTGATGATAAGGTATAGCCTGCTTCTCACCATGATAGGGCTCATATCCATCGTGTTGAATATGCTCGTCGCAAGGATCATTTCCGCAAAAAGGGTCAACATCACAAGGGTGCAGATGCGTGATTCAGGGAAGCTGGCATCGGCATCGGTAGCCGGCATAGATATGGTGGAGACCATAAAAGCCAGCGGTGCCGAAAACGGATATTTTGAAAAATGGTCCGGATATCAGGCAAGTGTGAATACGCAGAAAGTCAGGTTCCAAAGACTCAATCAGTACATCGGAATGATACCGGGGATAGTTTCTGACATAACTGATACGGTTATACTGATACTGGGTGTATGGATGACCATGAACGGCGAATTCACTGTAGGTATGATAATGGCCTTCCAGGGATTCATGGCATCATTCTCCGGACCGGCCACGACCCTCATAGCGGCGGGCCAGACTATGCAGGAGATGAGGACAGATATGGAGCGCGTCGAAGACGTAATGTCCTATCCCACTGATGTCGAATACGGCCCCGATGAGGAAACGGAAGATGAAGATTATGATAAGCTGTCCGGTCACGTGGAGATAAAGGATATAACGTTCGGATATTCAAAGTTGGGGGAACCCCTTATAGAGAACTTTTCCATGACGTTGGAGCCAGGCAGCAGAGTGGCCTTTGTAGGGGCTTCTGGATGTGGTAAATCCACTTTGTCCAAACTTATTTCAGGACTTTATTCACCGTGGAGCGGTGAAATACTCTTTGACGGCAAATGCATATCGCAAATAGACAGGAGCGTGTTCACAGGTTCCCTTGCAGTAGTGGATCAGGACATTATTTTGTTCGAGGATACTATAGCCAACAATATCAAATTATGGGACAGTTCCATCGAGGATTTTGAAATGATACTGGCGGCTCGCGACGCCAATATACATGAGGATATAGTGAAACGTGACGGAGGGTATCAGTACAAGATAACAGAAGGGGGAAAGGACTTTTCCGGCGGACAGAGGCAGAGGCTTGAAATAGCCAGGGTGCTGGCCCAGGATCCTACCATAGTCATATTGGATGAAGCCACAAGCGCCCTGGATGCCAAGACGGAATATGAGGTGGTGCGTTCCATACAGGACAGGGGCATCACATGTATAGTGGTGGCCCACAGATTATCCACCATAAGAGATTGCGATGAGATAATCGTACTGGACAACGGAAAAGTGGTGGAGAGAGGTACCCACAAGGAACTTTATGCTATGAACGGCATATACACCAAACTGATTTCAAACGAATAAGGAGAAGTTATGGGTTGGTTTGATGAACAAATAAAACAGAGAAAAGAAAACGATGAGGAAATGATAAGGGACGCTATATCCGATATAGTCGGTGCCGTCATGGGAAAACGCATGGCCTCTGCAGCCGTCAGCAATTCCCGCATGGCGGAAAGTGCAATAGGGGATATATTGAAGTTCTATCGTATAAAGTCCGGTGAATTTCCTGAAAATATAAAAGATATAAACGAGCAGTTGGAATACCTGCTGCGCCCCCACGGTATAATGAGACGCAGGGTAAAACTCAAGGAGGATTGGTATCGTGATGCTATTGGAGCCATGCTTGCTGTAAGAATGTCAGATGGAGCTCTAGTATCTCTCATACCGGGAGGGTTTTCGGGGTACACATATTTTGACGAAAAAAAGGGCAAGCGGGTTCATGTGAACAAGAGCAACCGGCATTTGTTTGAGGAAGAGGCCATAGCTTTTTATACGGCATTTCCTTTGAGGAAGATGAGCATAAAAGACTTGGTTATATATATCGTGAAGACCATCTCCGTTTCAGATGTCGTACTGTATGCGCTGGCCGCATTGGCTGTTACTTTGATAGGTATGTTGACGCCTAAGCTGAACAATCTGGTATTTTCCGATGTGTTGAAAAGTGAAAGTATGCAGGTACTGATCGCCATAGGAATATTCATGGTGTGTGTGATGTTGAGCAGGACCTTTATGGGTGCTATATCGTCGCTGCTCATGGCCAGGGTGAACACCAAGATGAACATTTCAGTGGAAGCGGCTACTATGATGCGTATACTATCCCTTCCTGCCGGTTTTTTCAATAAATACAGCGCAGGAGAACTCTCATCAAGGGCCGGGAATGTGAGTTCTCTCAGTACAATGATAGTCAACATACTGATGTCTTCGGGATTTACATCGGTGTTTTCTTTGGTTTATATAACTCAGGTATTTATATATGCGCCTGCTTTGGTAGTGCCTGCCATGGCGGTGATAGCGGCTACTGTAGCGCTGTCTGTGGTTACGACGATCCTGCAGGCTCGGGTCACGAAGCGTATGATGGAGATCGATGCGAAAAACAGCGGTCTTTCCTATTCGATAATTTCAGGGGTGCAGAAAATAAAGCTTTCGGGAGCGGAAAAACGAGCCTTTGCCAAATGGGGTAGCCTTTATGCCAACTCTGCCAGGCTGGAGTATGATCCGCCGCTGTTTTTAAAGCTGAACGGTGTGATAAACCTGATGATCTCCCTGGCCGGGAATCTGGCTATATATTACTTTGCGGTGATGAGCTCTGTGACTGTGGCGGATTACTATGCTTTCAATTCCGCTTATGGAATGGTGACAGGAGCCTTTATGGGCATGGCCGGCATGGCTCTTTCAGTTGCCAATATAAAGCCGGTGATGGACATGACAAAGCCTATTTTGGATGCCGTGCCTGAAATATCGGAAGGAAAGCAGATGGTGGAAAGGATCAGCGGCGGCGTTGAGCTCAACAATGTTTCGTTCAGGTATAATGAAGGTATGCCTCTAGTCATAGACAATCTTTCATTGAAAATACGTCCTGGTCAGTATGTAGCCATAGTGGGCGCAACGGGTTGTGGAAAGAGTACACTTATGAGGCTTATGTTGGGATTTGAAAAGCCTCAAAAAGGGGCCATATATTTTGACGGTAGAGATATAGGAGGGCTGGACATGAAATCCCTGCGCAGGAACATGGGTGTCGTTATGCAGAACGGCAAGCTTTTTTCTGGAGATATATATTCCAACATAACCATATCTGCGCCGTGGCTGGATATGGATGCGGCATGGAAAGCGGCAGAGCTTGCCGGTATTGCAGATGATATCAGACGGATGCCCATGGGGATGCATACCGTTATTTCTGAAGGATCGGGTGGCGTGTCCGGAGGCCAGCGGCAGAGGTTGATGATAGCAAGGGCGATTGCACCGAAACCGCGGATACTGATGTTTGATGAAGCCACCAGCGCTTTGGATAACCTGACACAGAAAAAAGTTTCGGAATCCCTGGACAAGTTGAAATGCACGCGCATAATCATCGCACATCGTCTGTCCACCATAAAGCATTGTGACAGAATAATATATCTGGAAGGGGGCAAAATAGTCGAGGATGGCACCTACGATGAGCTGCTGGAATTGAAGGGCAGGTTTGCCGATCTGGTAGCCAGGCAACAACTGGAATGAAAAATCAGAGTGCTTAAAAAATCGGAACTTATGAAAAAAAACAATGAAAAGGTAGCCCTGCTTCGGGAAACATCGTATGTATATATAGAAACAGATATGAGAAGTAAAGAGACAGGTGAAAAATGATGGTCAGAAACTGTTCATACAGTAAAATAATACAGCGAAACGATTTCGTTAAAAGTTATTGTGAATTTATTCTAATCAGTACAAGGAGGGAATCATGAACGAGAAAATAATGGAAAAGGCCAGAGCGGCAAAAAGTGCAGATGAGATACTGGCACTTGCAAAGGAAAATGACATTGAACTAACACCGGAAGAAGCGAGAGAGACTTTTGAACTGCTCAGCAAAACCGGGGAGATATCCGATGAGGAGCTTGACAACGTATCCGGCGGTGGGTGTAAAACAAATGTAGACGGGAAAAAGTATGTGATAGTGACATCGGGGCTGGGGTGCTTTACAGGAGCATATGAGTGTAATTGTGAAAGATATGCAGACAGCCGCGGCAGAATATACAATGTTACATTGCTTTATGAGAAAGATCATTCTTCCCTGAGAAAGACATGGGCAAGATGGGGAGCAGAAGGCGATTGCGGTTTGTGTCGTTGGCTTAAGTTCAAAGGCGGCCTGGGATATTGCAGCAAATCGGCTGAGTAAATGATTTACTCTTATAAACACAAGGTAATAGGCATTAGAATTGCGTGGCTCGACAAATTAAATAAATTTGTGACGGGCTACGCAAAATTTTAACAAGGAGGAGAATCACGAAAGAGGAAATAATGAAAAAGGCTAAAGCGGCAAAGAGTGCAGATGAAATACTGGCACTTGCAAAGGAAAACGGTATAGAGATCACATCGGAAGAGGCAAGAGAGACTTTTGAATTGCTTAACACAACCGGCGAGATGTCCGACGAAGAGCTCGACAATGTATCCGGTGGCGGATGCAAGACAAAGGTAGACGGAAAAGAATATGTCATAGTAACAGCTGGATTGGATTGTTTTACAGGTGCGTATGAATGTAATATTAGAGTAGTGCATCCTGAATTGGAATATCCTTGTGTGGAATTGATTACAACAAAAGATCATGGCGCTTTGAGAATGACATGGGGGAAATGGGGAAGAAAGGGCGAATGCGGTTGCTGTCGCTGGCTAAACTTCAAGGGCGGCCTGGGATACTGTAGCAAGTCATGAATATAAGGCTAAGGTACAGTAGTTTGAGTATGGCGATCAAGCATGTTGGACAGAACGGAGGGGAAATCGTGAATGAAAAAATAATAGAAAAGGCCAAAAAAGGCAAAGAGTGCAGATGAGATACTGGCACTTGCAAAGGAAAATGATATCGAGATCACACCGGAAGAGGCAAGAGAGACTTTTGAACTGCTCAGCAAGGCTGGAGAGATATCCGATGAGGAATTGGACAATGTGTCCGGTGGCGGATGCAGTGTTAGCGTTGAAGGAAGGAAATGCAAGGTAGTAACGTCAGGTCTGAAATGTATCAATGGTAACTATGTGTCAAATTATGAAAAAACCAGTGAATGGTATAACCCTGTACCGAGATATAGGGTTATATATACAAATGATCACAAGGCCTTACGATCCACATGGTTCCAGTTTTCGAGAAAAGGAACGTGTGGATGTTGTCGTTGGCTGGGTTTTAAAGGGGCTACGGGATATTGCAGTAAATCATAAAAAATATACGAATGTTATTGGCGTATGATTTGAAATGTAATGAAACTGGTGAGAAATCATGAATGAAAAAATAATAGAAAAGGCTAAAAAGGCAAAGAGTGCAGATGAGATACTGGCACTTGCAAAGGAAAATGATATCGAGATCACACCGGAAGAGGCAAGAGAGACTTTTGAACTGCTCAGC
>CASDUO010000013.1 GCA_949284065.1 uncultured Bacillota bacterium | reverse complement strand
TAAAAACAACATGATTCCTTGTATCATTATTCTAATCCGGTGTTTTTATATCCGGTAGGCTTAAAAAGTCGGATTTTTTTGACATTTATGCCGTATTGCTATGATGAAAGCTGCCAAAATCTAAAAACTCCCTTGAAAAAGTTGTTATATCTATTGCAGAAAATCAAAAACCTGCAGGAGTTGCAGGCTTTTGACTCTTATTGCATTTGTATTCCTATATGGCTCTATACCATTTCATTTCATTTTATTCCATACCTGACATATGCTTCCTGGCTTCCACCATGTTCTCAGGCTGTTTCAGATCTATGTCCTCATACTTGACCCACACAGTTCCCTTTTTCTTTTTATAGTTCCCTTTTTCTTTTTATATACGAAGAACATTATGATGGATATAGGTATGATCGCATAACATGTGAGGAAGTCGAACCAGTTGAAATCGGTGAATACCCACCAGTTGGCTCCGAAACATACGATTATGCACATTATTATGCAGAACCATGATCCTACAGGGTAGAAGGGCGATTTATATTCCAGTTCACTTACACTGTGTCCCTGAGCGATCCAGCCTTTCCTGAACCTGTAATGGGCGACACTTATGGTCAGCCAGTTATATACACCTGCTATACCGCAAAGGTAATATGCCGCAGTATAGGCTACACCATCGCCTATAAGCGATGCCACGAATGCCGTTGCGGCGATCACGGCCGTAAGTATGACCGCCCTGACAGGAACACCGTTCTTGCTTATCTTCGCAAAGAACTTAGGCGCATCACCGCTCTCCGCCATGTGCTGCATGGTCCTTGAAGCAGCATACATAGAGGAGTTCCCACAGGAAAGTACAGATGTGAGTATGACCGCATTCATCAATGATGCCGCTGCTGCAAACCCTGCATTCCTGAATATGATGGTGAATGGCGACGCAGCGATGTTGTCCTCAGCTGCATCGAGGAGGGAAGGTTCGGTGAAAGGGATAAGTGTTGCCACGACGAATATGGTCCCCAGATAGAATATCATCAATCTCCAGAAAACACTGTGGATGGCCTTCGGAACGTCTCTCTTCGGATTTTCCGATTCAGCCGCGGAAAGACCTACCAGCTCCGTATTGGAAAAAGAGAAGGCCGCTACCATGAGCACTCCGACTATACCTCCTATGCCGTTTACGAAAGGTGCCTTTCCGGCTTCTCCTCCATCCAGTGTCCAGTTATGGAACCCTGCCTCTGAACCGGAGTTCATTATCCCCACTATCATCAACACGCCTACTACCAGGAATATGATGGTGATTACTACCTTGATGCCTGCGAACCAGAACTCGGCCTCACCGAAGCCCTTTACGGTGAACAGGTTCAATGCCAGTAAAACCGCAAGGAACAGCAAAGCCCAAAGGGCGGAATTCGTCCCGGGGAACCAGTATTTCACTATTATCGCGCCGGCGACCAGCTCAGCGGCCACCGTCATAGATGATCCGAACCAATATGACCACCCGTTAGTGAAGCCCCACGCTTTATCCACGAAGCGGTTGGCATAGGCTGTGAATGCTCCGGGAACAGGATACCTCGTTGCCATTTCCCCAAGCGCTGTCATCATGCAGTACACCACTATGCCCATTATGGCATAGGCTACCATGGCTCCTCCCGGTCCCGCATCTCTTATGGTGCCACCCATAGCCAGGAACAGACCCGTTCCTATAGATCCTCCTATGGCTATCATTTGCAGGTGTCGCCTTTTCAATCCCCTGTGAAGTTGTTCGTTGTTTCTTTCCAAGTCGCCCATCGGACTTCTCCTTTCAAATAACTTTACTTTAGCATCTATCCATCAAAGCTTGCCCAGAATATCCACCTCCATATCTCCTCTCTCCTGGAACAGTTTTTTTATTTCTTCCACATACCCGTCAGAGGGAGGTGAAAAAGCCTTTTGCTCCTTCCCTATGTTCCTCTGCTTGGATATGCCCAGGTCATGATACGGCAGCAATGTCACACGCTTTATGCCGTTTTTCCTGTAAAAATCAGCCGTCCTTTCCAGCATCTCACGGTTGTCGTTGACGCCGCTCACCAGCGGCATCCTCATCTGTATCTTTTCGGAAAGCTCCGGCACATCTGACAATCTTATCAGGTTTTCCAATATGATCTCGTTACTGTGTCCCGTACATTTCCTGTGCACTTCATCGTCTATGGCTTTCATGTCGTACAGGATCCTTTCCACGTTGCTCTTGCGGGCCAGCTTTTCCAGATGATCGCCGTCTCCGTATCCCGACGTGTCCAAACACACCTTTATATCTCTTTCCCCTGCCCTGTCTATCAGCAGATCGACGAACTCGAAATGGGACAGCATCTCTCCCCCGCTCAGGGTCATGCCTCCTCCCGTGTTGTCATAGAACGTCTTGTCCTGTTCCACTTCATACAATATCTCGTCGATGGTCATGGCCTTTGCGACCGGGCGTATGGCGTCTGCATAACAGATATCGACACATTCCATACACCCGCTGCACAGGTCTCTGTCTATATCCACTTTTTTCTCTTCGTCGATATATATGGCCTTTTCGGGGCAGTTCTCTATACAGTATCCGCACCCTATACAGCTGGCCGGCATACGTATGATCTGCTGCCTGAAATCTATGAGTTCCGGATTATGGCACCACAGACACTCCAGGGGACATCCCTTGAAGAACACCGTAGTCCGTATGCCGGGTCCATCCTCTGTGGAAAATTTCTGTATGCTGCCTACCAGGGCAGTTTTGGGGTCCTTTATATCGTTCATCCTATGCTTCTGCCTGTTTGAAGTGAGTCGTCCTGTATATTATAGTGTCCTGAGCGCTCTTATCCAGCTCGGTGAAATACGCCATATATCCTGCAACACGTACCATGAGTCCCTTGTAGTGTTCCGGGTTCTTCTGAGCCGCCTTGAGTGTCTTGTCGTCCACTACATTGATCTGTATATGCTCGCCCCCGTGCTTGAAGTATGTCTTTATCACACCTTCTATGCTGTCGAGGCCTTTCTCCCCTTCCACTCCTTTGGGGTCGAACCTGAGATTGAACAGCGCTCCGTCGTGGAAATCGCCCTGTCCCATGGAAGCCACTGACTTCACTGTGGCTGTAGGACCACTCACGTCGCGTCCCATCATAGGCGATGCGTTGTCGCAGAAAGGCTCTCCGGCAAGTCTGCCGTCCGGGGTAGCGCCGCATACCATACCGTGTGATACGTTCACCGTCTGTGAATGTACGTTGAATGAGAATCTTCCGCCTCTGGCATCAGGCCACTGCTGCACGTTGTCGGCTATGAAATGCATCATCTCTCTGTATACTCCGTCCACGTGCTCCCGGTCGTTCCCGAATTTTTCCGGCTTGTTTAGGAGGAGCTGCCTTATCCTTTCCTGACCTTCAAAGTTGTTGTCTACAGCTTTTATGAGCTCATCCATGGTCAGATCTTTGTCTTCGAAAACGCATTTCTCTATTGCCACTATGGAATCTGCCAGATTGGCAGCTCCCGTAATGAAGAGCCCTGCCGTCGAATATTTCGCTCCGCCATGCTGTACGGATCTGCCGCTTTCAACACATCCCTTGGTCACCATGGAAGCGAATATGACGGGGTACCTGGTCATATGCATGCTCTGCATTATCCTGTACCCGGTGGCCACCAGTTCATAGTGATGGAGTATCTGTTTTTTGAGAGCGTCCTTGAACTCCTCTATATCCTTGAACTCTCTGGGATCACCGGTCTGGAGTCCCATGAGCTTGCCTGTGTCGGGATCCACTCCGTTGTGTAGTACGAATTCTATCATCTTTCCCATGTTCACATATCCCGCGTCGGGAGAGCCGTCTGTAGCTCCGCCTCCGGGACCCGGCTGTATACATCCCACTATGGTCCAGTCTCTGGCCTCTTCCAGGGTGCAGCCTTTTCCCATGGTCATCTTCATAGCCGCATAGTCGTTGAAGAACCCGGGATTCGCCTGTCCTTCCTGTATCATCTTACATCCCATGCGCATGAGTTTTTCCGGCGTCCCGTCCCAGACTCTGACTGCCATTACAGGCTGAGTGGTCTTCAGCTGGTTTGCCGCTTCGAGGCAGACATATGACAGTTCGTTGGTGGCGTCTTTGCCGTCACGGGTCTGTCCGCCCACAACAAGTATCTCCCACATGGGATATCCTGCAAATGATGTGGCATACCACTTGTCTCTCACCTCATAGACTTCGCATGATTTCAGGTAAAGACACTCTAAAAGCTCCAGAGCCTCTTCCTCGCTCAAGTTCTTCTCATCTATAACGTCCTTTTTATAGAAGGGCCACATGTACTGGTCGAATCTGCCGAAGCCGTTGGCCGTAGTGCACACTTCTATGTGGAAATACACATGAGCGAACCATACCATCTGCAGCGCCTGCCAGAAGTTTTCCGGCGGGTTCTCCGGAACGACCCTGCAGTTCTGGGCTATGGTCAGGAGTTCCTTCTTCCTTTTCTCGTCCTTACACTGTTTCGCCTGTTTTTCGGCCTCGTCAGCCATCCTGTGAGCATATGTGATAAGGCCCTTGCACTGGATGATACAGGCCTCCCAGTAGTTTATCTTTTCCTGGTCCTCCTGGCATGTGCATATGGTCTCCGCTATATTCTTCTCGCACTCTTCCATATACCCTTTGAGTCCTACAGTCAGGAGCTTTTCATGGTCGCATGTAGTCTCTCCGGAAACTCCGTTCCTCAGCCCGACTGTGATGATGTCGTCCTGTATGCACTCCTCTATGTGTGCTGGCAGAGCCGTCTTGGAAAGGTCCTCCATGGACTTCCCTTCCCAGTATTTGAGTGTCTCCAGTATCTGATCCCTGTCTTCCGGCGAAATATCGTAAGGGTCTTTCGTCCTTACCGGGAATTCGTCTATGTCGCTTATATACCACGAGCTGGACTGGAATTCGGGATGCAGGTTCGCTCCTCTGTATTTGTTGGTTGCCGTACCCACTATGAGTTCATCTTCCATGATCAGGGTGGTCATGTTCTCCATTATGTGGTTCACCACTTTTGCCCTGAATACGGGTATGGCGTCTCCCGCAAACTTTTTATATGCCTCTGTGGCGAGGACGAGCCTTTCCGCCGTTATGCAGGGTCTGGTGTTCCACAGTTTTTCTCTCATCCTTTGGATCCTTTTGTTCAACATTTGCCTCCTCCTTTATCAGTACTTTTCCATCGGTATTTTTTCCTCAGGCGCAGGGAACGACTCTGACAGCTGTTCAATATCTTCATCTGTCAATCCGATCTCCGCCGCCGCTATGTTCTCATCTATGTGTTCAACGCCTACTGCTTTTGGAATGGCGATCACATCTTTTTCTCTAAGTACGAAGGCCAGCAGTATCTGTATCACCGAAACGCCGTGCCTTGCCGCCACTTCTTTCACATTTTTGTCCGTCATGAGAGCTGCTTTGGATACTCCGTCCTGTGTCACCAGGTCCCCTGCCTGTCCCACAGGGCTATATGCCATTACGGGCACGCCCCGCTCTCTCTGCCAGTCCATCAGGTCGAATTCTATCCCTCTGCTCCCCAGGTTGTACAACACCTGATTGACGCAGCAGTTCCTTCCGTCAGGTACACGCCACAGGTCCTCCATGTCATCCACATCGAAATTCGACACTCCCCATCTCTTTATATATCCCTTGTCCTTCAAGTCTTCCATGCAATAGACCACTTCCGCAAGGTCGGCATCTTCCCTCCAGTGGAGCAGATACATATCCAGGTATTCCGACTCCATTAGTTTGAGGGAACGATCCAGGCTGCTGTATATCCTCTTTCTGTTGGCATTTTGCGGATAGACCTTGCTCAGCAGGTAGAGATCCTCTCTGCGGGCCTCCCGCACAGCGTGTCCCACAACGTTCTCCGCCTTTCCTTCTCCATACATTTCCGCAGTATCGATCAGGCTGAGCCCCGCTTTTATGCCATATTGCAGTCCTGCCACTTCTCTGTCAAAATTCTCGTCGTCTTCTCCCATGCGCCAGGTCCCCTGGCCTATCTTCGGCATATATGAACCGTCAGGCAGCAAAACTTCTTTTCCTTTGATGAATGTCATTTTCCTTTTCTGTCCTTTCCGTTCCGTGAACATGACATGTGTCTGTCTTCACTATCCATATTAGATTTTATCGATTACATTGTTCCTGGCAATAATTACCTTGCTACAAAGTATTATTGCTTTGTTAAAATATAATCATTGTGCTTTTTCGGGTAACTGGATATAATGTAACGGAACCGGGATCTGTTCATGACTTGCACCAAGGAGACTGACTATGCTGTACGAAAAAATTTCCTATCCCCATGACTTTCCCATAAACATACAGGTACTCAATGTGAAGGATTATCCCCTCCACTACCATAAGGATGTGGAGCTGGTTTACGTGCTCAGAGGAGAGATAAAACTCAAAAACGGATATCACGACTATATATTGAAAGAAGGAGATATTTTCACCAACAGCGGTCATGAGGTCCACGGTCTCACAGCTACGGAAAAAGAAAATACTGTAGCCATAATACAGATAAGCAACCGCTTTTTCACCCGGTACTTCCCTTCTCTGACCAAATCCTGTTTCCGGACATATGCCAATGACGACCGCCATCTCCAGCTGGACAATCTGCGCCGCATGCTCCTTCGCATGATGCTGGATTACTACAGGAAGGCCTTCGATTACAAAAGCCGGTGCAATTTCCTGATGATCGAAGCCATCAAGTATATGAACGAGAAATTCAACCTGTTCGCCTTTGAGGATCATGTGGTGGTCAACTTCAAGAACGACGATCCCATCATAGTTGAAAGGATGAGCAGGATAATAAATCATATATATGCGAACCACGCCAGCAGGCTCACTTTGGAGGACCTAGCCAAGATGGAACACTTGAGCGCCTACTACATCTCCCATCTGATCAGGGAACATATAGGCATCAACTTCCAGGAGTTCCTCTGCTTTGCCAGAGTGGAGATGTCTGAAATAGACCTGCTCGGAACGGACAAAAAAATCAGCGCCATCGCCAAGAATGTGGGTTTTTCCACTACTGCATATTACGAGAAATATTTTGAAAAATGGTTCGGCCGCAGTCCTCAGACTCATCGCGACACGTTCAAATCCCATATACTCAGTGACATGAACCGGGAACAGGTGGAAAGCCTCGCGGACAGCGATACCATAACCCTGCTCCAGCAGCGGCTCTCTATGGTGAGAGGACAGGACCAGAATCCCCTTGCGGTCAATTTCAACCAGATCGCCGTCAGGATAGAGCCCGGGAAAGAGCCCCTTGCTTCTCTGCGTCACAGGTTGGAAGTCTCAGTCACTTCTGATGATCTCAAGGTGATGGGCGGCAGGATCTGGACCGCTTTAGACGCTCTTGCCCCTCAAAAGGTCATAGTGATCGGCCTTCCCGATGAAGACATGGAGCCTCTGGAAGACATCGCCTCACAGCTGCGCTCTCATGGTCTGTCAGCCGCAGTCGCAGTCAGGAACGGTCTGAATACCGTCCGGGCATCGGGATCGGATTCCATAGCCGCCTTCCCCTACATTTTTGAAAAGCACTTCGCCTCAAGCGCCCCCATACCCTGTGTTTTGAGAGATCAGGGCGACAGAGACACAGTGCTCAAAGGGACCCTGTCATGTCTCACATCTTCCCTGGTACCTAAGCCGGCCATGTACGCATATCAGCTCCTCTCATACATAGACGGTGATCTGCTGTACAGTGAGAGCCCCTATTTCGTCATAAGGTCGAAAGATCACGGAAAGGATACATACATCCTTTTGCTTATGAATTTCAGCGAAGAGATCTCTCTCCTGTGTGCGAGAGAAACCAGCCCCTTTGAGGCGGATCATGTGTTGGGCCGCTACATAGACCAGACAGACCTCACTTTTACCCTTCCTCTCCCTGCCGGAAGGTACAGCGTCATGAAGTACACCTTCGGCAACGAAAGCAATATTTTCATGTATATGTCGCAGCTGGGTTTCCCAGAGAAGCACAGTTTCCCTACAGGATGGGAACACCTTTTGGACACTCATCCCTTCGTCCAGGGCATGTCTGAAGACGTGAACGACACCCTGGACATCACTTTGAGCGCCCGCGGGGCCATGGCCCAGGTGGCTGTCATACAGCCGGAATAAAGTATCCTTGTGCAACAGTGCCTCTGTTAACAGTGACCGATATTATCAGATATTTTTGCGAATGGTAACAATATCTACTTCAAATGTAATAATTACATGGGATATATACAGACTACAACGATCAGCTCTCTGCACGGACGCTCACAGTGACGACAAAACGATTTCCGGCCGTATCGATCTTCAGGCGGCCGTCATATTTTTCAGCCACTGCCCTGACATTGGACAGTCCCCTGCCGTGTCCCGGTCCTTTGCGTGAGACAGGCATACCTTTATTATCCAGATCTAAAACTTTATCTATAGGATTCTCGCAAGTCACGATGAGATACCCTTTCTCATGGCCTGCTCTGATATAAACTTTTTTATCAACTGTGCCGCTTATGGCGTTATCCAGTATATTAGAGAATATGCGACACAGATCCATGCTGTCCACCGCCACCTCCGGCTTTATATGCAGATCCGTTTCTATGGACACTCCCTGCTCATGGGCTTCCTGCTGTTTTGTATATACGAGAGCATTGATGAATTTGTTCTCGCAAAACACAGGCATTTTCAGTGTGTCTATGCGGGCATTTATTTCATCGAGGCCGGACTTTATACCCCTCTGCATGCGAACTTTGTCCGGGTTTTCCATCATGTCATCGAGCTCTTCCACTGTGCGGAGCATCAATTTTTTTGTTTCCGCCATATGTTGTGCATTTTTCTCTCTTTCCCGTTTTCGAAGCCTTTCTGCCTCCAGCTGCTTCCTGTAGAATTCTGCTCTCTCCTCTGCAACTGCTTTTTTCGTTGCATCTTTAGCCACCCAAAAAGCCGCCAGGTCCGAGATGACGCAAGCCCCGATCACTATTATCCAAAATTGAAAACTGTTCCCTGCGCCTCCCATATCACTGAGGATCGCCATTATGACTACGGCTATTTCGACCGTCGATAACAGGACTGTCATCAGTAAAAGAGAAATCCCTTTTTTCATATCTCTCTTTCTCCTTTCCCGATCCCGTTTATCTCGTCAGACAGCCTCCGGAGCATGTCCTTTGCTGCTTCATGATCATTCCGCTCTATCAAAGAGTCGATGACTGTGATGATATTTTTGATATCATGCCTTATCCCGGACATCTCATCTTCAGCCTTTATCATGCTCTCATACTGTTTTCTTTCCCCTGCTATGGCCTCTTCATAAAGGCGTGTCCTTTCCTCTGCCCTGATCTTTTTATCCACGTCTACTACGCCTTTGAACATCATGGCTGCCAATGCCACAGCAATGATCATCAATATCAAATACAGAAGTATCTCATTGGTACTGAATGTGAAAAATCCATAGAAGTACAACATCACAAACAATGTTGCCATAGTCACCGGTATCACGCCGAATACTCTGACAGCCCTGTTGCTCACGCTGAAAGTCCTGTTTTTTGAAACTATGACGATGAGCACCAGTATGGCGCTTTCCAGCACCAGCATCACTATCTGCATTATGACCATATAATGCATATGATCTCGAGCTAAACCAGGTGCCGCAGCAGTCATGACAGCTTTCGCTTCGGGGTTCACCAAATCGAGTATCCCTACCTCTAAAATCTCGATGAATAATTGCAGCGCCAAAGTGGATGCAAAGATGGCCAGTTTTTTCAGGAATCTGCCCTCAAAAAGAAAATGCATCATGACCATGGCGATCACACATGAGATCCCCGATCTGACTGCGCCTGTTTCAAATACAGGGCCTGTAAAACTGAATCCCAAGGCCGTATGTATCATGGGGACTACCATGAACAGGATATAGTGCAGGTACTTTCGCCTGGGCTCAAGGAAAACCGTAAAGAACCATACCCTCGGTATTTCCAGTATGCCATAGACAAATATGATCAGCCAGTATATCATCATCCTTCCCCTTACCGGAAAACACTACGCTCTATATATTCCAAAAACCTGCTCTTGGCTTCTCTCTTCCTCGAACTGCTGATGGGGATCCTTTTTTCATTTTTCAAAATGAAACAGTCGCTTTTCATAGACTCTACATTGACGAGATTCACCATATAAGAATTATGGCACTGTATGAAGAATTCGTTCAGCTGCGGCTTTATCTCATCGAATGTTGCATAAAAGCTGAATTCTTTTTCCTCTGCACCGAAGAGATTTACTTTTCGCTTATCTTTTTCTAAATAGAACACTTTGTCCATCTCGATGGTATACAACGCATTCTTGGTATCTCTGTGGAATATTTCTTTATGCTTGCGTTCCGCATTCTTTTTGGCCAGCTCCACAGCCTTGCGAAGATCCTCTTCCTTGACAGGTTTCTTCAAAAAATATATATGCTCCACATCATAGACCTGAATAAAGTAATCTTCATGCCCGGATAAAAATATCACCTGTGTTTCCGGCCTTATTTCCCTGAGTCTTTTCGCCAGTTCTATGCCATTGTCATTCCCCAGCATGATGTCCAATATGACCACATCTGTTTTCATCCTGCTTCCGGCAAAACTGAACAACAGCTTTTCCCCGCTGTCGTATTTTTCCACGGCCCCGACCATATCACCGGCAGCTTTTATCAGTTTTTCATGCAATGAATCCAGCACCTGACGATCATCGTCACATATGGCTATATGCAGCATTTTCATCCCCTCATCAGTTTTCATGTGCAAGTCAATTGTAAATCATTTGCATCTTATACACAACGAAATAGGTAGACCTTTTCAATAAAATGTCTCCTCTGCCATATATCGGTCTATAGGGATCAGGACAGCTTGAAAGGATCTTCTCCAGATTCTTTTTCTCTCTTTATCCTGGTGCGATAGAGGCTCAAAAGGCCGCTGAAGATATAATCGTAGATCACGAAAATGATTATAGCTAAAATAAATATGGAAGCCGTGGAGTATGCGGGCAGGGTTATGACCGCAAAGAACAGTTCGTTGAAGAACATATATGCCACGGCGAACACGGCGGTGAATATGCCTATCTTCGCCACATACTGCATGGGCTTATTATTTATCCTTTCGGCATAGTATTTGATGATGCCGTACAATCCAAAGAAAAAAGCATAGGGAAGCAATGCCAGTTTATTGGGGACTAAGATGAAACAAAGGAGCAGGGAACTCACGTAAAGGAGCCAGGCTCCCTTCATCCCCGCCTCTATTATCATTATCCCTATGAGTACAGAACTTATCGCATACATGGAAAGCTCCGCCGGTATGAACGAAGCCAGCCATATGCATATTACCGTAAGGGCGAGACATATCCCGCCCGGTGCTATTATTTGTGAAACAGATCTTTTATTCCCCATTATTTCCCCTGTCTCCACCTGTCCTTATATACAGTCACAGCAGCAGTCGGCGCAAAGATAACACTGACATGCCGAACAGAGAAGGTCGTCATTGGATCTGTATCCCCTGCCGTAAGCATTGTTCCTGAATCCGCCTCCTGCATTGGTCAGCGCATTGAGAGCGTTCCTGTATTCCACGTTGGAGGGATCCATGTTGACGGCCTGGCCGATTTTGCTCACAGCATCGTCATACCAGCCTTTCTTGTAGGATATCATGCCGCTCAGGAATATCCACTCCGCATCCTTGGTACTGATGTTGTTCAGCATGTTTTCCGCTTCGTTCAGGTTCCCGGCATCTATATGCTGGCGTATCCTGTAATATGCGGGGTTGGATGCGCCTTTACGCTGGTAAGGGCCCGATGCCGAACCGGAACTCTTTCCGCTGCGCATATCCATGATAGTGTCATACGCTTCGTTTATCTCCTGAAGTTTTTCTTCTGCCAAATCTCCCAGAGGGTTGTTCTGATATTTGTCCGGGTGATATTTCTTCACCAACTCTCTGTATGCCGCTTTGATTTCCTCGTCACTGGCATTTTCACTTACTCCTAAAACTTCATAGGGATTGTTTGCCATCTTCTTTTCCTTTCTTACCTAAGATCTCTTCCGTTTTGTTCAACAGGCCGAGATAAATTACATTCTCTATTATACCGTTATTGCGCTTTAATTCAAGCAGATCATAGGCTTTGCTCATTTCTGCAAGATAGGTCAGCAGGTTCCATTCCACGGGCTCTGTCACTCTCTTTTTGAAATCCTCCGGCCTTTCACTGCTCTCTTCATATCCATACCTGTAAACGAGAGGATTATACACCCCGTTCCTGATATTATCCTCAACATCGTCGTAAGCGTCTATGACATATATCCACTTGCCCAGGTGATAACCTATACGCCTCAGTATCCTTTCCGTCGCCGGATCTTTCACGGCAGCTTCGTATCCTGTCATCAAAAGCTCCATTATGTGGGAAAATGCCTCTGCCGCCTCGTCCAGACCTGCACATCTGCTGTCCTCCAGCTCCTTCAGCTCTCTGAGATCCTTTTCCATTTTTTCGCAAAGATCCGGATATGCTGCCTGCAGTTTTTTGAAAGTCCCTTTCTTGATTACAGTGGCAACTTTCGCATAAAACCTGTTCTCATCCTGTACGTCGTCCAAAAGTTTGTACCAGGCGAGTATGAGCATCATGTCCCCTGCATAATCTATGGCCCTGTTCCTCACTACGGTCTTTTCTTTTATATGATGTATGACGCAGTGTTCCCTGCTTATCTCTTCCGCCGAGCCGTCTACACCGGCAAGTATCATGGCCAGGAAAGCCGCATCGTATGACAGGGTGAATCTGGGGAGCTGTCCGTAGCGGGATCCTATGGATTTGCATATGCCGCAGTAATACCCGCTGTACAGTTCGAATTCCCTCATTTTAAGTTCGTCTTTTTTTACATTCACATATCCAAGCATATGAACACCCGATCCGTGATATCTCCTATGTTTCCGAGTCCTCTTCCTCTGCCGCCGGATAACTTTCGAACAGCCTTTTTCGCATATGGTATATACGCAGGAAATCCATATGCCTCTCCTCCGGGTCCTCCTTCATCATGAAAGCGTGATACGTGCTTTCGGGGTCCAGATTCTTCATGGCCTCCCACAGTATCTCCGGATCCGTATCCTTGTCGGCGACTGTCACCTCATGTTTCTCTATTATCTCCCGGCTCATGTCGTCAAGAAGGACACCGTCACCGCAGACAATGACTCCTTCGGCTCCCTCTTCATGGAGCTTTTCCAGCATCTCATACTCCTTGTTGCGATACTCGTGTTCGCCACGGCTCATACATATGTATCTGACCGTCCTTCCGTCTTCCTTTTCTATGAGCCCGTCCAGCACCATAAGGGGCAGTCCCTTTTTCTCAGCCAGCTTCGTTCCCGTCTCCAACCGCCCGGAGCCTATGTTCCCCACTACGAAGGTCATGTTCCCGCTTTTACTCATTTTTTCCCTCCCCGGTTCCGCTCCATGGACATTTCCATGTGATGCTCCATGGCCCTGGCCCCTTCGTCAGGATCCTTATCCAAAAAAGCTTTATATATTGCTCTGTGTTCCTCAAGGACGTCTCCGAGATATTGTTCCACGTGAGTGGCCTTTTTTCTGTTGTGTTTCACATACATCTGATAGGAGGAAAGCATCTGCCTGAGCATCCTGTTATGTGCGGCAGCATATATTATCTGATGGAAGTTCAGATTTATGTTGTTCATCTTTTCCTCATCCCGTCTCTGGGTATAGAATTCCATGAACTCGAAGGTCTCTTCCAAATCTTCCATCTCCTCTTTGGTGATCCGTTCTATGGCCCACCTTACGGCCTGCACCTCATATATCTTCCTCAGGGTGTATATGTCTGCCACGTCCCTTTCCGTAAGGCCGCACACCCTGGCACCCCTGTTGGGGGCCATCTCCACCAGTCCAAGCATCTCAAGCTGGAGCAGGGCTTCCCTTACGGGAGTCCTGCTCACTCTGTATTCATCACATATGGGCTGCTCCGTGAGCTTTTGTCCGTGTTTGAGTTTTCCGGAAAGTATGTCCTCCATGAGTCTGTAAAACAGATCTGTGGACAGAGATACATTCACGCTTTTTACACCTTCCAGATTTCTCAGTGTGATACTCATCTATGACCATCCTTTCTTACCGGCCGCCCTTTTCGCCATACCGCCTCCTGCCCCACATCTCATATCTTGGACAGGATGTAGTCTGCGAACTGGGCACCGGTAGCCCCGTCTTCCCTTCCGGTTATACGTAATTTCTTCTCTTTTACAGTACATTCCTCTATGGCAGCGAAAAGCTTGTCCGCCTGTTCCTGATATCCTATGTGGGAAAGGAGCATGGCGCCGGCCCTGATCACACTGCACGGGTCCGCATATTTGTCTCTGCCCTCCTGTACCATCCTGGGGGCGCTGCCGTGTATGGCTTCGAACATGGCATAATGTTTCCCCAGGTTGGCAGAGCCTGCAGTACCTACTCCGCCCTGGAATTCCGCCGCTTCGTCTGTCAATATGTCGCCGTAGAGGTTGGGTAGTATCATTACCTGGAACTGGCCTCTCCTCTTCTCATCGACCAGTTTCGCGGTCATTATGTCGATATACCAGTCGTCTGTTTCTATCTCCGGATACTCTTCCGCTACCTTCTTGCACACATCCAGGAATTTTCCGTCAGTGGTCTTTACCACGTTGGCTTTGGTGACTATGGTCACTCTGTCCTTTCCGTTGGCCTTTGCGTAATCGAAGGCCATCCTCGCTATCCTTTCGGTCCCCTGGGTAGTTATGACTCGAAAATCCACAGCCAGATCATCTTCTATGGTCACTCCCTGAGAACCCATGGCATAAAGACACTCTGTGTTCTCTCTGAAAAATGTCCAGTCTATGCCTTTTTCCGGGATCTTCACAGGTCTTACATTGGCGAAAAGATCCAGTTCTTTCCTCATGGCGACGTTGGCGCTTTCTACGTTGGCCCATTTGTCTCCCTTCCTCGGTGTGGTCGTGGGACCTTTCAAAAGCACGTTGCAGGTCTTTATCTCGGCAAGCACATCATCGGGTATGGCCTTGCCTGCTGCCGCTCTGTTTTCGATGGTGCATCCCTCTATGACCTTGAACTCTACTTTGCCCGTTGCCACCTGGTCGGCGAGCAGGGTCCTGAGCACTTTGTGGGCATGCTCTGTGATGGCGGGGCCTATGCCGTCACCGCCTATTATCCCTATCACGATCTTGTCGAGAGCCTGATAGTCCACAAAGTCCGTATCTTTCTTCATCTTCTCTATCCTGTCCAGCTGCATCTTTATGATGTCTTCATATCTTTTCATATAGTCCATTTTCTTCTCCTCGCATCTTCATCTGCCGTATCTGTGCGTTTCGTCCATCCCTTGCACGTTTCATTTTTGTCTCTGCTTTTTTGAGCCGGTAATGTTCGCTCTGCAGACACTTACTGTCCTTCCTTTATGTGATTGATCTTCCCTCCTGCCAAGAGCATGGCTCTTTCCAGGTCGGAGAAGTTCCCTCTCAATTTGTACTCCCTGTTTTTCGTAAGGTTCCTGACAGTGACTTCAAGAGCCATCACCTGCTCCGGAGCATTTTCCAGGATCAGCTCGTCTCCCACCTCTATTGTGTCATAATCGGCAGGGTCTACGAAGACGAGAGGCAGTATCCCGCTGTTTATAAGGTTGGATCTGTGTATCCTGGCAAAGGATTTCGCAAGGACGAATTTCACTCCCAAGTGCAGGGGAGCCAGAGCTGCATGCTCCCTGCTGCTTCCCTGTCCGTAGTTGTCGCCGCCTGTTATGGCGCAGCTTCCCGCTTTTTTGCATCTTTCTGCGAAGTCCTTGTCTATCTTTTCAAAACAGTAGTTGGAAAGATGAGGCACATTGGATCTGTAAGGCAGTAGTCTTGAATCCGAAGGCATTATGTCGTCTGTGGTGATATTGTCTCCGGCATGGATGCATACTGTGGCCTTGAGATCCCCTTCCAGTTTTTTGTTCCTAGGGAAGGGCTTGATGTTGGGTCCCATCTCGACTTTCGTATTATCCGTGTTACAGCCTTCGGGATACACTACGAAATTGTCATTGGGAACGAAGTCCGGCATATCCGGTGTTTCCAATGTATCTCCCGTGGTCCTGCCGTCTGTGAGCACGCCTTTTATCGCCGATATAGCTGCAGTTTCCGGGCTTACAAGATATACCATGGCATCGTTGGTGCCGCTCCTGCCTTTGAAGTTCCTGTTGAATGTTCGAAGAGACACGGCTCCCGATTTGGGAGACTGACCCATGCCTATACAGGGACCGCAGGCGTTTTCGATCACTCTGGCTCCCGCCCCTATTATATCCGCCAGGGCGCCGTTTTCAGCCATCTTGGTCATGATCTTGGAAGAGCCGGGAGATATCACGAGGCTCACCTCTGGATGGACTTTTTTGCCTTTCAATATGGAAGCCACCTTCATCAGATCCGTATAGGATGAATTGGTGCAGCTTCCGATGGCTACCTGATCGACTTTGATCTCCCCTATATTTTTTATACTGTCCACATTATCGGGACTGTGAGGCATGGCTGCCAGAGGCTCGAGCTCATCCAGATCGATCTCCAGATGTTCGTCATAGACCGCATCCTCGTCTGCGGCAAGGGGGATGAAATCCTTTTCCCTGCCCTGACATCTCAAATATTCCCTGGTGTTCTCATCGCTGGGGAATACTGATGTGGTGGCTCCAAGTTCCGCTCCCATGTTCGTTATGGTCGCCCTGTCGGTAACGGAAAGGGATCTGACTCCTTCTCCGTGATATTCGATGATCTTGCCTACGCCTCCCTTGACGGAAAGTTCTTTAAGGACTTTGAGTATCACATCTTTTGCAGATACCCACGGTCTCAGTTTTCCCGTGAGTTTCACTCCTACCACCCGGGGCACGTTGAGGCTGTATGTGCCTTTGGCCATAGCCACTGCCACATCGAGGCCGCCGGCGCCTATGGCGATCATTCCCAGGCCTCCTCCTGTGGGAGTGTGGCTGTCGGAACCCAAAAGGGTCTTGCCCGGTTTTCCGTAATTCTCAAGATGGAGCTGATGGCATATGCCGTTTCCCGGCTTGGAAAAAAGGACTCCGTGTCTCTTGGCCACGCTTTCGATGAAAGCATGATCGTCTGCGTTTTCGAAACCTGTCTGTAAGGTGTTGTGGTCTATATATGCCACGGATATCTCCGTTTTCACCTTATCGATCTCCATGGCCTCAAGCTGCAGATACACCATGGTCCCCGTCGAATCCTGTGTGAGAGTCTGATCCATCTTTATGGTTATCTCCTTGCCGGGGATCATCTCACCTTCCAGCAGATGATCTTCCAATATCTTGTATGCCAGTGTCTTTCCCATCGTTTCCTCCTTGCTTTCCTTCTCTTGTTTTTACTTTCCTTTACTGTCTGGTCTTTACTTTCATTTTCTTGATCATCATCGCCTTTCAGCGCTCAGGAACACTCCTGCAGACTGTAACGACGATGAAAAGCCCACATCAAACCTGAAAGGATGACATGGTTCTTCCTATTCTTGTATAAATGTATTTTCGTATACAATTATATGGGTACAAGGACCTTTGGTCAAGGGATAACATGAAAAAACCGCCTGTAATGAAGCGGTCCTGTTCCTCCTGCTACCTTCCCTCCAGGGCCAGCAGCCTCTTCTTCATATCCAGCCCCAGGCCGAAACCTCCCAGCCCGTTCACCGCCAATGCTCTGTGACACGGGACTATTACGGAGTAAGGGTTCGCACCGCATGCGCTGCCTACGGCCCTGGCCGCCCGAGGTCTTCCTATGGCCTCGGCTATCTGGCCGTAGGTCATGGTCTCCCCGAAAGGTATCTTCTTCAACTGATCCCATACTGCCTTTTGGAAATCCGTTCCCTCAGGCTCGGGCAGCTTTACGGTGAAAGTCTTTCGCTTTCCCTCTAAAAACTCCTCTATCTCTTTTCTGATATCTGAAAGGAGTTTTTCATCGTCTATAGCCGATATGTAATCCTCCATTATCATGTCAATATCTTTTTTCATTCTCCATACTCCCTTCCTGTCAGCATATCCTGGGAAGCCCTTCTCCGTACAGCATATCCAGTACCCTGGTGCCGCCCAGACGGGTCCTGATACTTACAGGAGCGCCTTCCCTGGCCTCTGTGACCCTTCCTATGATCTTCGCATCTTTTCCGTGATCTGTTGCCTTCATGGCCTTTTCCGCCTGCTCTGCCTGTTCCGCCGGCACTATGACCGCTATCTTCCCCTCATTCCCCATATATACGGGGTCGAGGCCAAGTATATCTGCAAAGCCTTTCACCTCATCGCTTACAGGGATTTTCTCTTCATCTATCTCTATTGCCGTTTTCGAAGTGGCGGCGATCTCATTGAGCACCGTTCCCAGGCCTCCCCTCGTCACATCTCTCATAGTGTGCACATCTATACCAGCATGGAACAACGCTCTCGTCACATCACCCAGACATGCACAATCGCTTTCTATACCGTTTTCCAGCTCCATCCTGGCGCTGAGTATACAGGCATGGTGGTCTCCCAGATTCCCTGAAAGGATCACCGCATCTCCCGGCTCTGCCAGGGCAGCGCTTACGTTGCGGCCTTCAGGTATGATCCCTATGCCCGACGTGTTTATATACATGCCTCCTGCGCCGTTGACCACTTTCGTATCTCCGGCTATGATTGTCACTCCCGCCTTTTCAGCCTCTGCAGCCATAGATGCCACTGCCTTTTCCAGCATATCCAGTTCCAGTCCCTCTTCTAGGATGAATCCGCAGGTGAGATATTTCGGTTCCGCTCCCATGACCAAAAGATCGTTCACTGTTCCGCAAACAGAAAGCTTCCCGATATCTCCCCCTTTGAACACCAGAGGTGTCACCACGAAGGTATCCGTGCTCACCGCCAGTCTGCCTTCCATCTCGATGACTGCGCCGTCTTCCATTTTGTCCAGTATCTCGTTGCTGAAATATTTTCCGAATATGCGCTCCATCAGTTCCTGTGAGGACCTTCCCCCGCTTCCGTGAGCCATAGTTATTTTCATTTTTCTCTCCTTGTCATATCCTGTCCGGGGATCTCCTGTCCCGTTGGCAGGGGCCGTCATATATCCGTATCTGCACGGGGCCGGATCCTCTATGAAATATGTGTCTGCCTACCTGTTCCTGTACCATATGCCGCAGGCTCCCTCTGCACTTACCATACAAGGCCCGTAAGGATCTATGGGAGTGCATCTCGTTCCGAACATGGGACATTGATCGGGATCTTTCTCTCCCACTATGACATGAGCACAGGAGCATTCCGGCGGCAATTCTATATCCTTATCCAGTCCCCGGCTCCCGCCGTCAAAACCGCCGTACTCATCCCTCAGGTACAGTCCCGATCCCTCTATGGCTCCAAGTCCTCTCCATACTGCGGTCCCGGCTGTGAATACGTCATCGATGACTTTCAGAGCCTCTTTGTTCCCCTCTTCTCTCACTGCACCGGGATAAAGGTTTTTGACTTTATGTTTTCCGCTCTCTGTCTGCCTTACGAGATCGTATACCACCGCTGCTATATGCTCCGGTTCGAATCCCGCGACCACGAAAGGTTTTTCATATTTACGGGCGAGCTCCTCGTATATCCCCGTCCCGGTTATGACGCTCACATGGCCGGGACAGATGAATCCGGATATGGTCTTTTGGTTTTCGCATATCCAGCTGAGAGCCGGCACTATGGTCTTCAATGCTGTCAAAAGTCTGATGTTTTCGATACCTCTCCTCATCGCCTCCTTCAAAAGCAGTCCATAGGCAGGGGCCGTGGTCTCGAATCCCACAGCGCCTATGACAAAGGTGATATCTTTGTTTTTCTCCGCTTTGTCCAGGGCCTCGAAAGGCGAATACATGAGCTCCACATTACCGTCTTTCCCCAAAGAAGATAGACTCCCGTCACTTCCCGGTACTTTCATCATGTCACCGAATGTCAGGAATATGTGTCGTTCCTTCGAAGCGTACTCCATGCACTTGTCTATATATGCCGCCGGAGTGACGCACACGGGGCACCCCGGTCCCGATATGAGCTTTATGCCGGGTGAGATCAGGGATCTTATCCCGCTTTTGAAAATAGCGGCTGTGTGTGTGCCGCATACTTCCATGAGTTTCACTTCCGGTCCGTTATATCCTCTGAGATATCCTATAGCCTTTTCTATATCCATTTACGCCATCGTCTCCTGTTTCGATGTTATTCCAACATATGCCGGGGCTATGTTTCCAGCTCTGAAAAGATCTCTATCAGTTCTTCTGCCTTTTCCTTATCCATGACTTCTATGGCACACCCTGCATGGACCAAAACATACTGCCCGACTTCGGGTTTTACCAGTCCGATGTTCACATCCACTTTGTTTCCGCTGAAGTCCACTTTGGCGGTGCTTTCATTTATTTCGATCACTTTGCCGGGAACGGCTATGCACATATCTGCCTCCTGTTTATCATCATCGTCACCTATATCTATCCGCTTTCCTTGGTCTTTCATTCCTCATCCGGCAGCTTGCAGACATCTATCCACTCTCTTGCTCCGGAGTATTTGAAAAGATCCTCCGGTGTCAGTTCTATGGCGCTGTTGCTGCTGCCGCATGCGGGGAACACTGTTTCGAATCTTTTCATGGAAACGTCACAGTACACTTCCACATGGGGATCCTCTATGGCAAAGGCACATACTCCGCCGATCTCATGACCGGTGTGTTCCAGGACCTCGTCGGGAGAAAGCATCTTTGCCTTGCATCCGAATTTATCTTTATATTTCCCGTTTTTTATCTTGGTATCGCCGGCGGTCTCTATCAATATGCACCTGCCGTCGGGAGTCTTGAAAGAAAGAGTCTTGCATATCCTTGCAGGCTCGACTCCCACTGCCTTGGATGCGAGCTCCACAGTGGCGCTGGAAACGTCGAACTCCATTATCCTGTCTTCGAGTCCCTCACCCAGGGATCTGAAATATTCTCTGACTTTATCTATGGCCATGATCTCTCTCCTTGTTATCGTTATACACTTGTAATTATATCTGTTTCTTCCCTGCTAATCAATGGCACCGGGGTTCATGACCGGCCTGCAAGGATATTGGCTGCAACGAATGTCTGTCCCAGGGCTATGCCTCCGTCGTTGGGGCTTACTGATATGTTGTAATACACCTTGAATCCGTCATCTCTGAGCCTTGCCAACAGATCTTCCATGAGGAGCTTGTTCTGGAAAACTCCACCGCTTACGGCTACTTCGCTTATGCCGTGTTTCTCTCTGGCCTTCACACACTCCGTATACAGAGCCCGGGAGATATCCATATGGAACTTATATGCCAGATCATCTGCCGTATCCACTCCGGGGTCTTTTTTACCGCGGGCGGCGGCATCCTCCAGCATGATGGCGCACTGTCCCTCATAACTGTTGGTCCTGCATATCTTCAACATGGCCGCGACCCCGTCAAAAAGCCTACCCATGCTGGAGCTCCGCACCGTGTTCACATTATTGTCCAGAGCGGCAAAGACCATATCGGTTTCATCCTCTGTGCCCAGGTGATCCATATCGGCATATTCCATGTATTCCTTCAGATCTATGAAAAACTCGTCATCGTCAGGTATACGTCCGTGTTTCTCGGCATTCATATAGCTTAGAGCGGATTTCCATCCTTCTTTCACGGACTGATCTCCGCCTATCATGTCCACGTATTTGAGATGGGACTCACGGATGAATCCGTCCTTTCTGCATATGAGCACTTCCCCTCCCCATATGGCTCCGTCTGTCCCGTATCCGGTGCCGTCACATGACAACCCTATTACAGGTCCTTCCAGGTCGTGTTCCGCCATTACCGAAGCTATGTGGGCATGGTGATGCTGCACTTCTATCAGGGGCAGATCCTCTCTTTCCGCATACTGTTTACCGAATATGGTGGGGTAATATCCGGGATGCATATCCACGGCTACTGCCTTTGGCTCTATCCTGAAAAGCTCTCTCATACGTCGTAAGGCCCTGTGATAGTTGTCCCTGTTCTCCGCAGAATCCATATCTCCGAAAAACTGGCTCACATAGGCAAAGGGGCCTTTGCTGAGAGAAAAAGAGTTCTTCAGTTCCGCTCCCGCTGCGAATATTTCTCCTTCGCAGCCCTCCATATACAGGGGCACGGGAGCATAGCCTTTGGACCGCCTTATCATCTGGGGATTATCGTCTATGACCCTTGTGACCGAATCGTCCACGCCCGTCTTTATTACCCGCTTGTTATAGAACATCTCGCTGATCAGCGGTTCTTTTTTCATGAACGCGATCATTTCCTCATCATCTGTTATCATGGGCATGCTGCTAAGGTTCGCACTTGTGGATATGACCGGTCCACCGAAATCATCCATCAGCAGATACTGGGCTCCCATAGACGGCAGGAACGCTCCTATGAATCTGCTCCTTTCGAACTCATCATAGTTGCTGGGCCTTTCAGCCTGCAGCTCGTCGATGCTGCGTCTTTCCAAAAGTATAATGGGCCGTGCCGCAGAGCGCAGTAGCTTTTCCTCTACCGGACTCATGTAACAGAAAGTCTTTATCTGCTCTATATCTCTGAACATGACGGCGAAAGGTTTTTCTTCCCTGCCCTTGATGGTGCGGAGATCCTTTACGGCCTGGGCATCGAAAGGATTCGCCATGAGGTTATATCCGCCTACGGCCTTGAATGCTATGACCCTTCCTTCTCGCAGAAGGGCCGCCGCTTTTTCTATAGGTGGTTTTTCGCAAAAATGGTCATCGTTCAGCTCGAATTCCATTTGGGGTCCGCAGTCATGGCAGGATATGGTCTGGGCGTGATAACGCCTGCTCCCTATATCCGTGTATTCACTTTCGCAAAAATCACACATGGGAAAATCCACCATGGAGGTGTTGTCCCTGTCATAGGGGAACCTGTCTGTGATGGTGTATCTGGGGCCGCATATCATACAGCTTATGAATGGATGTCTGTACCTGGGATCCTCCGGCTCGTACATCTCTCTGAGACAGTCCGGACATATGGCAAGGTCTGCAGGTATCATTGCCGTCTCTCTGTCCCCGTCATGGCTCTGCAGTATTTTGAAGTCCTCAAAGTCTTCTTTTTCAGCAGGTTCCCGGGATATGTGCACTATCTCTGCCACTTCCGGCTTCTCTTTTTCTATAGTGTCCAAAAAACCGGCGATCCTCTTTTCGGTGTCCGTCAGGATCATCTCCACCAGACCGCCGCGGTTACGCACTCTGCCTTTCATATTATATTTCTCTGCAGTCTTGGCCACGAACGGCCTGAAACCGACTCCCTGTACTATACCCCAGATCCTTATCCTCTCTGTTACCTTTTTTGCCATACTGTCTTCGTCTTTCTCTCTTTCTTATTTTCTCTAACCATATATACACATACTGAAAGCTCCGGATCTATTCCACCAATATCCGGTCAAGGTAAAACTCCTTCCCAATATCCGTCGGAAGCCCTTCTCCCCCGCACTTGGGACACCGGAAACTGTAGGGCGCCCGTTCGAACAATTCACCGCAGTCACTGCATCTCAGCTTCGGCTTCACCGTTTCGATCTCTACATGGGCCCCCTCACAAGGCGTCCCTTCGGCTATGATCTCAAAAAGCATGGTTATGCAGTCGGGTACATATCCCGTGTTCTCCCCGCATACCAGATAGATCTTCTTTACCTTGCTGCCTCCGGAATCCTCACAGTGTTCCGAAGCCATTTTCACTATGTTTTCTGTTATCGGATATTCATGCATGGCCACATTATACCACAGAGCCCTGTCCTGTGGAAACTGACACGAACCGGTTGACAAACAGAGAAAACAGCTGTAGTATCCTTCTTGTACAAATCAATACTGCTGGGGGAGCTTATGCTGAGAGTGGCCTTTGGCCTTACCCTTTGACCTGATCCGGTTAATACCGGCGTAGGTAAGCGAAACGTGCTTTTGCACCTGTTCCCCTCTTGTTATGTCAGGAGGTTTTTTTATGGCAGATTTGCAGACGTTCTTTGAGTCCACTTTAGGACAGGTCGTGACCGTTATAGTTATTTTGATACTTTTCCTCACCATACTCATTTCGGGGAAAAGCAAGAAGCCCGACACCAAGGCTTTGGTGATATCCGCCATACTGGTGGCCCTTTCCATGGTCCTCAGTTCCATCGTACTTTTCAGGATGCCTCAGGGCGGTTCCGTCACCCCTTTCGGTATGCTGCCCATAGCATTGGCCGCATATTTCTTCGGAGTCAGACGGGGCCTCATGGTCGGTATATGTGTAGGTCTTTTGAACCTTATCATCGCGCCCTATGTCATCCATCCCGCGCAGATGCTCATAGATTATCCACTGGCCTTCGGCGCTTTGGCATTCGGAGGCATATTCAGGAACGTGGAAAAATTCCCGCTGCCCTGCGTATATCTTTTCGGAGTCCTTTGCAGATACGCATGTGCCGTGCTCTCGGGAGTCATATTCTTCGGTTCATACGCTCCTGAAGGTTTCAACGCGCTGACATGGTCCCTGTGGTACAACGCCACATATCTGGCCGTGGAAGGAGCCATAACAGCTGCCATACTGTTCATACCTTCCATTTCGAATTTTTTCAGACGTCTCAGAAAAGAGGCAGAGGGGGATCAGGTCACTGCCCGGTGAACCATCTCTTGAATTTTCGGATCAGACCCTCGCTTCCCGGTGCCCTGCGTCCGGCTTCGGTGGGGGTCTCCTGTTCCATCATCATGAACCTGAGTTGACACGAATACTTCTCGCCCTTGCCGGCGATCTTGCTATATGTGCCGTCTTTTTCGAGATTTCGTGCCTTTACGTTGTCTTTTTTAAGTTCCTCTATCATGGCAAACATTTTTTTACGCACATCCGCATCCTCTACGGGACAGGCTATCTCCACCCGCCTTTCCGTGTTCCTGGTCATAAAATCCGCAGAGGATATGTACATCTTTGCCCCTTCGTCTTTGCCGAAACAATATATCCTGGTGTGCTCCAAAAACCTGCCTACGATGGAAAACACCCTTATATTCTCCGTATATCCCTTCACACCCGGGCGCAGGCAGCATATGCCCCTGATGTTCATGTCCACCCTGACTCCTGCCATAGACGCCTCCACCAGCTTGTCGATTATCTTACGGTCGGAAAGGGAGTTCAGCTTCAGGAATATATATCCGTCGCTTTTCTTCTCTATCTCCTGATCTATGAGAGCCATGACATTGTCCCTCAGCCGTAAAGGAGAATTCAAAAGCTTCTTGTATATCCCGCCCAGATTCACCATGGCCAGATCCTGGAAAAATGCCACGGCGTCGGACCCTATGGTCTCATCTGCAGTCATCAGGGACACATCGGTGTAGAGCCCTGCCGTTTTTTCGTGATAATTCCCCGTACCTACCTGAGTTATATACTGGAGCCTTTTTTTGCTTTTTCTCGTTATGAGGCATACTTTGGAATGCACCTTTATGTTCTCCGTACCGTACAGTATGGCGCATCCCGCTTCCTCGAGCCGCTCTGCCCAAAGGATGTTGTTCTGCTCGTCGAACCTGGCTCTGAGTTCCATCAGCACAGTTACGGACTTTCCGTTTTCCGCCGCTGCGCAGAGATATTCCACAAGTTTAGCCTTGGCGGCAAGCCTGTATATGGTTATTTTGATCGACACTACGTCCGGATCCCCTGCCGCCTCTCTCACCATCTGCAGGAAAGGTTCCATGCTTTCATAGGGATAAAAAAGCATGATATCCTTTTCAAGTACCTGGGCTATGAGGCTGCGGTTTTTGTCTACGGATCCCGGCCATCTGGGTGAGTAAGGCGGTTCACACAGGGCCGCCGTTTGCTCCGGTGTGAAAAGATCGATTATCTGATAGATGTACTTCAAAACCACAGGGGCCTTCGTATGGAACACCTGCTCCGATCCCAGTTTCAGTTTTTTGCACAAAAAGTCCTGTATCTCACTGCTGTCGTTGTTCTGTATCTCCAATCTGACCGGTGCAAGCTGGAAGCGCTTGTGTATCACTTTACGCATCAGCTGTCTGTAATCCTCATCCACATCGAATGCCTCGTCCTCCGGAGCTATGTCTGCGTTTCGTGTAATGGAAAAGACTGCCTTATCCTTCACTTTGACCGACCGGAAAACCTTATCTGCATATTCCAGCATCACATCTTCCAGGAGCACGAACCTTATTCCCGGGCCTTCCAGAGGTAAGAACAGCGGGAGCTCCTTGGGGATAGGTATGATGCCGAAGGCGTTGGATCCGTCCACGCCGAGCCTGAGGATTATGTTCACCTGTTTGCTAGCAAGATGGGGAAAGGGATGATGCATATCTATTATCTGCGGAGAAAGCATGGGTATGATCTGGTTTTGCATCCACCCTTCAGCCAGTTTTCTCTCCTTGCTTTTCAGCTCATCCATAGTCACCCTGCATATGCCGTGTTTTTTCAGCCCTTCGTCCACCTCTTTATATACCCTGTCCCTTTCCTTGTACAAAGGGGCGCATGCCTTGAAGATCGCCTGGAGCTGCTCGTCTGAAGTCATGCCGGTCTTATTATCTATATGCTCCTCTTTCACCAGGGCCATGTCAGACAGAGAGCCTACTCTTATCATAAAGAATTCGTCCAGATTATTGGTGAATATCTCCACGAACTTCATCTTTTCCGCAAGGGGCACCGTAGGATCTGACGCCTCCTCAAGGACCCTTTCATTGAACTTCAGCCACGACAACTCCCTGTTCTGGGTGTATTCCGTATTGAGGTCAAAATTTCCGCGATTCATCCTTTCGCCTCCTTTTCGGAAGTCAGTTTATAGTAAAGATATCCTTCCCGGACACCGGTAGTGCTCACCATGACCGTATTGCATCCAAATGTCTTGACTACAGACCTCAATGCGATCATACCCGGTATCGTGGTGTGTATGCGGTCCGGAGCCACCCTCAGCATGAGATCCAGGCTGTCTCTGTCTCCCTGCCGCAAGAACCTGTAGATGTCCTTGAGTTCCTCTGCCGTAAAATGATTATGTGTCACAGGTCTGCCCAGCCGGTAATTTATGAGTTTGGAAACAGTTCGCACCGTTCCCCCTACACCGCATATGACCGGTGCCGTATGGAGATCTTCAAGTCCCTCATTCACCAATTCGGTGAAATACTCTTTCATCCCCTCACATTCTTCCTTAGTGGGCAAGAGTCCCTTCACATATCGCCGGTACAGGGAAAGGGAACCTGCTGCAACGCTGTATGTGGCCTCTATGTCCTCTTTTCCTTTGAACTTCACCAGTTCAGTGGATCCTCCGCCCAGATCTACAAGAAGCCCTGCAGAACAACCGCAGTTCTCTATGGCTCCTTTGAATGAAAGCATCCCTTCCTTTTCTCCCGAAAGCACGTCCACCTTTATGCCCGTAGCCTTATATATTGACCGCAGGGCCTGATCTGTATTGCATATGTTACGAAGAGACGCCGTTGCGAAGGCGTACACTTTGCCGACGTCCAGATTGTCCAGCAGTCTCTTGAAAGCATTCAGTATCCTGGATGCGGTCTCTATGCCCGCCTTCGTCAATTCACCATCCTGCACATAGCCCGCCAGCCCGGCCATCTCCTTGCGGTGGACCAGTCTCCTTATGTCTCCATCATCACCGCAGCGGTATATGGACAGCCTGATGGTGTTGGACCCCACATCTATTATCCCGTATATCTCCATACATATCACCTCCGCCCTTTCTGTACGAAATATATGTGAACATCATCGATTTCACAGTCTTATCATTCTGATTTTATATCACATCACCGGTCTCCGAAATCCCCAAAAGTAAATTCCAAGTAAAATGCATGTTAAATCTCAGCGATGATCTGGCCGGGGTGTGATTATATATCAAACGGATCCCATCCTCTACAGCGACTTGCGCCATGTGGACTATATTTCATTCTCGATAAGGACAGGCATGGCTTAAACGATGTAAACACTTATTAGAATTGATATGGTATAATATATATCAGGAAAGGGAAAGATATGATAGAAAACAAATTAGGGATAACAAGTTCTCATGATCTCGCAAAGGAAGAAGAACGGATAAGCAAGCAAAAGGCCATAGAGATGTTTGAAACCGGAATGCTGGACAGACTCGAACCGGGGACCTTCGGGAGCCTTGCTGTGATACATGAGCACCTGTTCGGTGAGATATATGATTTTACCGGAAAGATAAGATCAGTAAATCTTTCAAAGGGCAACTTCAGATTCGCCCCGGCCATATTTCTTGACGATACATTGAAAACTATAGAAACCATGCCTCAATCCACATTTGATGAGATAATAGAAAAATATGTCGAAATGAATGTTGCTCATCCCTTTAGCGAAGGGAACGGAAGGAGCATGAGGATATGGCTGGATGTGATCCTCAAACATGAACTGGGACAGGTGACCGATTGGAGCAAGATCGATAAAGATGATTATCTCCTTGCCATGGAGCGCAGCCCGATAAGGGACATAGAAATCAAACATATTCTGAAAGAAGCGTTGACATATAGTATAAACGACCGTGATATATTCATGAAAGGCATAGATCATAGTTACTACTATGAAGGCTATCACACTTACAACGCAAAGGATCTGAGGAACCTCCGGGAATAAGAACGGATCCTTTGAAAACTCAGAAGGATCCATCAAACGAGCAGGCAGCACCGGTCCCGGGCTTCCTTGATATGGATCCGGTCATATGTTAACATTGTTTGTGAAGATGCATTATGTTTTGTTTATCGTAAGTTTGTGTTCGTTTTAGGAGGAAGCGCAGATGTTTGAAAATATCAGATATGAAAAGAAAAACAATATTGCCTATGTGACCATAGACAGACCCAAAGCCATGAACGCTCTGAACAACGACGTCCTTGACGAATTGTTCACTGCTTTTTATGAGATCTCTAAGGATGACGATGTGAGAGCTGCAATACTCACGGGTGAGGGCAAGGCTTTTGTCGCCGGCGCAGACATCGCTGCCATGCATGCCATGAACGCCAACGAAGGAAGAGCCATGATGATAAGAGGCCACAATGTGATGAACCTGATAGAAACCATAGAGAAACCCGTGATCGCCGCAGTGAACGGCTTCGCCTTAGGCGGCGGCTGCGAACTGGCGATGGCCTGTGATATACGCATCGCATCTGAAAAGGCAAAATTCGGTCAGCCTGAAGTGGGCCTCGGCATAATCCCCGGCTTTGGCGGCACACAGAGACTGCCCCGTCTTATAGGCAAGGGCATGGCAAAAAAACTCATATTCACCGGCGAGATCATAAACGGCTCCACAGCTAAGGAGATCGGTCTGGTAGAAGAAGTCGTTCCCGCTGAAGAGCTTATGGATGCAGCGGAAAAGCTGGCTGCGAACATAATCAAAAATGCTCCTATTGCAGTGGGTTCTGCCAAAACGGCTATAAATGTCGGTTACGATCTGGATATGAAGACGGCTTCTTCTTTTGAGATCGAGACTTTCACCGCACCTTTCAGCTCTGAAGATAAAACTGAAGGCATGGGTGCATTTTTGGAAAAAAGAGAAGCAAAGTTCAAAAATAAATAGTAACGTATATATCTTGACAGGAACACGAAAGCCGTACCTCAGAAGGTACGGCTTTTATCATCCTTAGGATCTTGGATCCTGCCAAAATTCCCTATAAGTCATAGTACATATCGAAATCCACCGGAGTAGGCATCTCGATATGTCGCCGTAGGTCTTCCCTTCTCTTCTTTATCCAAAGCTCTATGAGCTTCTCCGGGAACACTCCGCCCTGCGTCAGGAATTCGTGGTCTCTTTCCAGAGCCTTGAGTGCGGACCCTAAAGATTTCGGAAGTCCCTTTATCTTCTTCTTCTCTTCATCTGACAGGTTGTAAAGGTTTATGTCGTAAGGCCCGTTTCCGTCTGCCACGGGATCGATCTTGTTTTTTATGCCGTCCAATCCAGCCATGAGGATAGCCGCATATGCATAGTAGGGGTTACAGGTCCCGTCGGGATTCCTCAGTTCGAACCTTTTTTTGTCCGGATCCTTGGCATATGCCGGTATCCTTATAACTGAGCTCCTGTTGGCCGTAGCGAATCCCACAGTTACCGGGGCCTCATATCCGGGCACCAGTCTTTTGAAGGAATTGGTGCTCGGGTTGGTGAAGGCACAGACAGCACCTATATGTCTGAGAAGGCCGCCGATGAAATACAAAGCCTCCTTGCTCAGCTGAGAGTATCCGTTTTCATCGTAAAAGATCGGCTCGCCATTTTTGAACATGTGCATATGTACGTGCAGTCCGTTCCCTGCCTCGTCATATATGGGCTTGGGCATGAAAGTGGCGGAAAGCCCTTCTTCTATTGCCTGGTTCTTTATTATGTACTTGGTCATCATGGTTTTGTCCGCCATCTCGGTCAGACCCCCGAATTCCACTTCGATCTCAAGCTGTCCCGGTCCGCCCACTTCGTGATGGTGATATTTCACCTTGATACCCTGTTTCTCCATCCTCATACATGCCCTGCTCCTGAAATCATAGAGGACATCCTGAGGCGGCGCCATGTGATAACCTGCCTTGTGATTCATTTTATATCCCAGATTTTCTCTTTCTGTATTGCCTTTGTTCCACTCGGCCTGATAAGAGTCTATCTCAAAACCGCATTTATTGGGATCGGTGCAATAGCTTACATGATTGAACACATGGAATTCAAACTCCGGTCCTATCTTTATCTCGTCGGCTATCCCCGTCGATCTCATATATTCCTCTGCATGCTTTGAAACATTCCTCGGATCCTGGTCGAAATGTCTGTTATGGGGTCTGTCTATCACGAACACGTCCCCTATCATGGAAAGGGTCGGTATCTCCATGAACTGATCCAGCGAAGCGGATGTGAGATCGGGAACGAATACCATGTCGCTTTTCTCCACCGGTGCGAAACCGTAATTGCTCCCGTCGAATCCTATGCCGTTTTTCAAGGTGTCCTCGTCGAATCTGTCTGCAGGCACAGTGAGATGTCTCCACCTCCCGTCGATATCGATGGTCATAAAATCGATCATTTCGATGTCATTGTCGTCAATAAATTTTCTTGCTTCTTCATAAGTTTTGAACATTTTTTTCTCCTGACATTCCTCATAGAGTATTATTTGAACAAGTGTAGCGCCAAATATCCTGGCCTCTTATTTCATACACACGTATTATATGGAAAATACGTGTCTTTAGCAATATCAATATGCTTTTCGGTGCCGCAGCCCCATGATCCTGAAAAGGGCTGTCATATACCGGCAGTATCAAAATATATTCTGTATCAGGAACATGTAAAGCAATGTTCCTGCGGCAATGCTTATCAGGAAATTCCCCCGCCATATGTGGAGCCCTGCCGTAACAGCTATGGAAAGTAGTTCCGGTATACCGTAGGGCCAGGCCGTCACTTCCGTTTCTTTGAGACAGTAGACTATGAGGAATCCTATCATGGCCGGCGGCAGCACTTTCCCCAGGTAATCCACGATGGGCGGGCGTTTTTTCCCTTCGGGGAAAACCACGAAGGGCACAGCCCGTGTCAAAAGAGTGCCTGCTCCCAAAGCCAGGAATGTGAGCACAAGTTCGGTACCGCTCAGCATAGTTTCCTCCTTCCTGCAAGCAATGTGACCATTATCAGCACCATAGCTCCTATGACCATATTGTCCGGCCCTAATATCACCGTGGCTAAAGTGGCGCATATTATGCCTATGGCTCCCGGGATCCTGTTCCCTCCGGTCCTCACCTGGTCTACGAACAGCACTGTGAACAAAGCCGTCAGGACAAAATCTATACCCTGGCTGTTGAACTCGAGGACCGCTCCCAAAAGACCTCCTATAAAGGAGCCTATGATCCAATACGTATAGTCTAAAAACGATATGAAAAAATAGAAATATTTTTTGTTCACATCGTCCGGCGGTGTTATGGCCGAAGTTATGGAATATGTTTCATCTGTCAGGGCGAATATGAGGAAGTACCGTATCTTTCCCAGACCGTTATATTTTTTGAACATGGATATGCCGTAAAAAATATGTCTTATGTTCACCAGCAGACTGAGGAAAAATGCGTTGAGGGGCGCGAAAGGCTGGGAAAAAAGGGTGATGGCCACATACTGTATACTGCCGCCGAATATCATGACACTGGCAAGAACGGACCATCCTGCTCCGTACCCGCTGGTTTCCATAAGGACACCAAAACCGATGCCCAGGGCCAGATAACCTGCCAGCACCGGGACCGTGTTGGGGAATGCTTTGGCAAATGCCGTCCTGATCTCCGTCTTCTTATCTTTTGTCGTTTCTTCGATTCTTTCCTCTGCCATCAGCCTCATCACGCGGAGGCCGGCGAACAGCAAGGCTGTCCTCCGGCCCCTTACATGTTATATCTACGATCATACTTTCTTATGCGAGTTTGTCCCTTATAGCTGCCTGTGCCGCCGCTAGTCTCGCAATGGGGACTCTGAAAGGTGAACAGGAGACATAATCCAATCCCACCTCGTTGCAGAATTCGATGGAGGAAGGGTCTCCGCCATGCTCGCCGCATATGCCGGCATGGAGATCTTTGTTCACCGGCCTTGCCTTGTCAAGAGCCGTTTTTATGAGCTGCCCCACTCCGTTCCTGTCCAGTCTTGCAAAGGGATCGTTCTCAAATATCTTGGTATCATAGTAGTACCCGAGGAACTTCCCTGCATCGTCCCTTGAAAATCCGAAAGTCATCTGCGTCAGGTCGTTGGTGCCGAAGGAGAAGAAGTCAGCTTCTTTCGCTATCTCATCGGCTATCAGACATGCCCTGGGTATCTCCATCATGGTCCCCACCAGGTAGTCGATGTTCACGCCGCTTTCCTCTATCTCTCTGTCTACGGTCCTGCATATTATATCTTTCACATATCCGTATTCTTTGCTGTCCCCGACCAGAGGTATCATTATCTCAGGCTCCACCTTCCAATCTTTGTGATCCTTTTGAACTTTGATGGCTGCCCTGATTATGGCCTTTGCCTGCATCTCTGCGATCTCAGGGAAGGTCACCGCAAGCCTGCACCCTCTGTGTCCCATCATGGGGTTGACCTCGTGGAGTTCGCTGATGAGCTTTTTGATCTCATCCACAGTCTTCCCCTGGGCTTTCGCCAGCTGGGCTATTTCGTCCTCTTCCTTTGGAACGAACTCATGGAGGGGCGGATCCAAAAGTCTGATGGTCACGGGATTCCCTTCCAGCGCCTCATAAAGCTGTTCAAAATCGCCCTGCTGCAGGGGCAATATCTTGTCCAAAGCTTTTTGCCTGTCTTCCTGACTGTCGGCACATATCATTTCTCTGAACGGCCCTATCCTGTCCTCCTCGAAGAACATGTGCTCCGTCCTGCAAAGACCTATGCCCTCTGCTCCAAGCTCTCTCGCTCTCCTTGCATCGGAAGGGGTGTCGGCGTTGGTCCTGACCTTCAGCCTTCTTGCCTTGTCGGCCCATCCCATTATCCTTCCGAATTCTCCGGAAATGCCGGCATCTACCGACGGCATTATCCCTTTGTATATATTTCCTGTAGATCCGTCTATGGATATCTCGTCACCCTCGTGGAATTCCTCCCCTCCGAGAGTGAATACCTTGTTGTCCTCGTCCATCTTTATTTCGGAGCACCCAGAAACGCAGCATGTCCCCATGCCTCTTGCCACTACAGCAGCATGGGATGTCATACCGCCTCTCACTGTCAGTATCCCCTCTGCCGCCTTCATCCCCTCGATGTCTTCGGGGGAAGTTTCCAGCCTTACGAGGACGACTTTTTCTTTTTTGTTTTCGGCCCAGTCTTTAGCATCATCTGCATTGAAAACCACCTTCCCCGCAGCTGCGCCGGGTGATGCTGCAAGGCCTTTGCCTAAGGGGCTTGCCGCCTTGAGTGCGTCGGCATCGAACTGGGGATGGAGCAGCGTATCCAGATTGCGGGGCTCGATCATGAGTACAGCCTCCTCTTCTGTTATCTTTCCTTCATCCACCAGGTCACATGCTATTTTCAATGCTGCCTGGGCAGTCCTTTTCCCGTTCCTGGTCTGGAGCATGTAGAGTTTTTTATCCTCGATGGTGAATTCCATGTCCTGCATGTCTCTATAGTGGTTCTCCAGGGTGGAACATATTTTGGTGAACTCCTTGAAAACTTCAGGCATGTCTTTTTCCAGCTGCTGTATCTTCTTGGGCGTACGCACGCCGGCAACCACGTCTTCGCCCTGAGCGTTCAAAAGGAACTCTCCCATGAGCTTCTTTTCTCCCGTGGCCGGATCCCTGGTGAATGCCACACCTGTACCTGATGTGTTGCCCATATTTCCGAAAGCCATCATCTGCACGTTTACCGCAGTCCCCCATGAATAGGGTATATCGTGATCTCTCCTGTACACGTTGGCCCTGGGATTGTCCCATGAACGGAATACAGCCTTTATGGCTTCCATGAGCTGTTCCTTCGCATCGGTGGGGAAATCCTTGCCGATCTTGCTTTTGTACTCAGCCTTGAACTGTCCTGCCAGATCCTTGAGGTCATCTGCAGTCAGATCTACGTCTTCTGTAACGCCTTTCTTTTCTTTCATCTGGTCTATGAGCACTTCAAAGTATTTTTTGCCCACTTCCATGACCACGTCGGAAAACATCTGGATGAATCTTCTGTAACTGTCCCATGCCCATCTGGGGTTCCCGGATCTTTCAGAAAGGACCTCCACCACATCTTCATTGAGGCCCAGATTCAATATGGTGTCCATCATTCCCGGCATAGAGGCTCTGGCTCCCGACCTTACGGATACTAAGAGCGGGTTTTCCTTATCACCGAATTTTTTCCCTGTGATCTCTTCCATCCTGCCGATGGCCGCATCTATCTGCTCCGCTATCTCATCGCTTATCTTCTTTCCGTCTTCGTAGTACCTCGTGCAGGCCTGAGTGGTTATGGTGAATCCCTGAGGTACCGGCAGACCCAGATTGGTCATCTCTGCCAGGTTCGCGCCTTTCCCTCCCAAGAGTTCACGCATGTCCTTGGATCCTTCACTGAACATGTAAACATACTTCTCCATCTTTTTGTTTTCACTCCTCTTTCGTTACATCTTTGCTATATGTTATGTGCTCGATCATCTCATGAACAGGCGCCTTTATGCTCAAAATGCCGTCTTTTCCTCTATGTATGCCCTCACGTCCTTCATGTCGATCCTGATCTGTTCCATAGTGTCCCGGTCTCTGATGGTCACGGCTCCGTCCTCCCTCGTATCTTCGTCGACACAGATGCAGAATGGAGTCCCCGCCTCGTCCTGCCTCCTGTATCTCTTTCCGATCGAGCCTGCCACATCATATTCCACATTGAAATATGCAGTCAGTTCTTCGTGGAAGGGCTCGGCTATGTCTGCCAGTTTTTTGGTGAGGGGCAGCACTGCCGCCTTTACAGGTGCAAGTACAGGATGGAACCTCATTACCGTCCTCTTGTCTTCCGACCCGTCATCCTTTTTGATCACTTCCTCGTCATAAGCGTCCGCCATCACAGCCAGGAAAAGTCTGGTGAGACCCAGGGATGGCTCTATACAATAGGGCACATACTTTTCATGAGTCACAGGATCATCGTACTCCATCTTTTCTCCGGAATGTTCCATGTGCCTGCTCAGATCGAAATCAGTCCTGTCGGCGATGCCCCAAAGTTCTCCCCATCCGAAAGGAAAAAGGAACTCTATATCAGTGGTGGCATTGCTGTAGTGGGAGAGTTCTTCCTTTTCATGATCTCTCAGCCTTATGTTCTCTTCTTTTATACCGATGGACTTGAGGAAATCCACACAAAAATCCTTCCAGTATCCGAACCACTCAAGGTCGGTTCCCGGCTTGCAGAAGAATTCCAGTTCCATCTGTTCGAATTCTCTCGTTCTGAAAATAAAGTTCCCCGGTGTGATCTCGTTCCTGAAAGATTTCCCCACCTGGGCTATGCCGAAAGGTATCTTTTTTCTCGACGTCCTCTGGACATTTTTGAAATTGACGAATATGCCCTGTGCCGTTTCAGGTCTCAAATATATCTCGGCCTTTGCATCTTCGGTGACTCCCTGGAAGGTCTTGAACATCAGGTTGAACTGCCTTATCCCCGTGAAGTCGCTCTTGCCGCATATAGGGCACTTGACCTCTTTTTCGGCTATATATCCTTCCATTTTCTCATTGGACCATCCGTCCACTGATACTCCCGTGATCCCTTCCTTTTCCATCTGATCCTCTATGAGGTTGTCCGCCCTGAATCTGGCTTTGCAGCTTTTGCAATCAATAAGAGGGTCCGCAAATCCACCTACGTGTCCTGACGCTACCCATGTCTGGGGATTCATCAGTATGGCGGCATCCAGCCCCACATTGTACTTCGATTCCTGTACGAACTTTTTCCACCATGCATCTCTGATGTTGTTTTTAAGCTCGATGCCCAAGGGACCATAGTCCCATGTGTTGGCCAGGCCGCCGTATATGTCGGAGCCGGGATATACGAATCCTCTGTTTTTAGCCAAAGCAACAATTTTTTCCATTGTAACTTTTTCGCTCATATTTAGTTTTGCCTTTCTTTATTTTATTTTTTAATTCTCTTTTCTGTCATCAGCTCTGTCGCGAAGCTCATCCATTATTTCATCTTTCTTTTCTTCCAGGTCTTCGAAGCCCTCGCTGAGATCTTCCTTAGTCTTCTTCACCTGCGACCTTACTGCATCGCTGGTTTTTTCATAAGCGTCGGAAATCTTGTCATAGGCATCACTGCTCTTTACCTTGCTGTATGCCTCCACACCTTTCTCTTTTGCCATATCAGCGAAGTCCGCACCTTTTTCCTTAGCTATGTCAGCGAAATCCGCACCTTTCTCTTTTGCTATATCGGCGAGATCCGAGCCTTTTTCTTTTGCTTTCTGCGCCCATTCACTTCCCTTTTCCTGGGCCTTTTCCGTAAAATCCTGAAGGCTGTCACTGATATCTATTACAGTCCCGTCTGTCTTGACTACCTCTATCACACACTTGTATCCCATGGCGGCCACGACGCCTACCACTGTGCCCAGCGGAGCTACCAGGACTCCTACTATGCCTACATTGACGGGCAGGCAGAGCATGACTTCCCCGTCCTTTTTCTTGACCACGATCTTGGATACGTTCCCTTTTTTGATCAGATCCTTTATGGCATCCATCACAGCCTTTCCCTGTTCACCCAGTTTTTTGCTTGAGGATATGTTTATGCTCTCCTCTATTGCGATTATGGCGTCCACCACGCTGCCGTCAGCAGCTTCCAGGGCTTCTTTTGCCTCTTTGTAACTTACACCAGTCCTGTCTTTCACCAGTTCGATTTTTTCCAAAGTTATTTCCATGTCGTACCTCCCGTAATTGGTCCGAATAAAGTTTTATGATGGTCTAAAGCAGCTCCTCACTCTTCAGTCTGTCTATCTGTAAATGATATTTTATGTATGTCCTCAAAACCTCTCTTATCCCAGCTGCCATTTCAGGCTCCAAGGCCAGTTTTTCCAGTCTTTCCAAAGGATTCCGGACGAAATACCTTAACACACTAACTATACCAAAACTCACCTCTAAAATCAATCTGCTATTTCCCCCGTCGTTATCCTCGTTCCCGGATACTTCCAGGAACCTTCCTCCGTCTACATCCAGCACGACAGAAGCCTCGTTTTCCTCTTCGCCTATGCCGTCCATGTCCGGACAATAGCCTAATCTATCCAGCAGCTTCATTTGGAATGCGAAAAGCAGGGTGTCTTGATCTTTGTTCCTCTTCTCCATAAGAGAAAAAAAGGTGCTCATGAGCTCGTATACCTCCGGCACGGGCTGTTCCTCTTCGATGAGTTTATCTGCCAGTTCAAGGGCATATGCGGCCCTTATGTATTTTTCTATATCCTCGCCTATGGCATAATAGCTCTTTATGACTTCCGCCCTGTCTATATTGTATGAATCTCTGTTTTTGTATATCTGATAGCGCGCCCTCGTAAAGGGCCTGGTGGCAAGGGCCGCCTTGCCTCTCGGCCCGTAGCTGCTCCCTGCGGATATCTTTCCGTAATTGCGGGATAGCAGGGTTATCATCTTTCGGCCGTTGGCAGCCTTCGTCTGTTTGAGCACTATGGCCTCAGTCTCTACACGCATCAGAACTCTTCCTTCTTATATCCAAGGTCGGAAAGGGCTATGTCGCTGTCTCTCCAGTTCTCCTTCACCTTCACCCACGTCTCCAGGAACACCTTGCACCCGAAAAGGGCTTCCATGTCCTCTCTGGCAGCCTTGCCTATCCCTTTGAGCTTCCTTCCCTGCTTCCCTATGATCATGCTTTTATGCGATTTCCTTTCACAGTATATCACTGCGCTTATATCTATCTTTTCCTCGCCTTTCGTGGTCTTGTTCTCATCGAAGCTCTCTATGCGCACAGCTATCCCGTGAGGGACTTCCTGCTCCATGTACATGAGTATCTTTTCTCTGATGATCTCACCTACTATGAATCTTTCCGGGCTGTCTGTGATCATGTCTTCGGGGTAATACCTGTGGCCCTCTTCCATGATGCTCTTCAGATAGTCCAGCAAAACATCCACTCCCCGGCCTTCCTTTGCAGATATGCCTATTATCTCGTCAAATATACCGGTTCCTCTGTATGTGTCCACCATGGACACATACTGCTCTTCGTCCATAAGATCGGTCTTGTTGATGACCAGCACCTTCGGTACGGAGGCTTTTTCCAGAGCCTCAATGATATATCTGTCTCCGGGGCCTGCTTTGGGGCTTTCGTCCACCATGAACACTACAGCGTCCACATCGCCTAAAGTCCCCATGGCGGAATCGGTCATATAACTTCCGAGTTTGGTCCTGGGCCTGTGTATGCCGGGGGTGTCCAAAAATACAAGCTGGGTGTCCTCGTCATTATATATGCCTCTGATACGGTTCCTGGTAGTTTGGGGTTTGCTGGAGACTATAGATATCTTTTCCCCCAATATGGCATTGAGCAGTGTGGATTTCCCCACGTTGGGCCGCCCCACTATAGCTATGAATCCGCTTTTCAATATGATGTCCTTTCTTTTTTCCTGTGTTCCTGCAGCTCAGCATCCCTTTTTCTGCCTTATTTACGGCAAGGCGGGTCACTTCCTTTCAAGTCGGAATCCGTGAGGCAGAAGGTCACTGAGTTTTTCCGAGAAAAGATCCTCATCCCTGCTGCCTGTGATCACTTCCATTTCCGGTGAGAATTCGTAAAGAGCCTGCCGGCATATGCCGCAGGGCCAGGCCTCCCCTTCCGAGGATGCTACGGCTATGGCCGCGAACTCCCTGTCACCTGCCGTGACGGCAGTTGCCAGCGCCGCACGTTCGGCACATATGCCTGCAGCGAAGGCCCCGCTTTCCACATTCGTTCCCGTATATATGTTTCCCGACACCGAAAGCAGGGCCGCTCCCACGCTGAATCCCGAATAGGGAGCGTATGCCCGGCCAAGGGCCTCTTTCGCTGTCAGGTAAAGCTCCTTTTTCTTGTCTGAAGTCACTTTCATTTCCTATCCGTCTCTCTTCCCTGTTCTTCCTCAGGTTCCGGATTTTCTTTGTAATATCTGTCGTATGCGCCGATTATCCTCTTCACCAGCTGATGGCGCACTACATCTACGTCCTTGAGGTAGCAAAAAGATATGCCCTTTACACTGCGCAGTATCTTCGCCGCCTCTGTGAGTCCGCTCTTTTTCCCTCTGGGAAGGTCCACCTGAGTGACGTCACCGGTCACCACGACCTTTGAGCCGAAACCCATCCTGGTGAGGAACATTTTCATCTGCTCTCTCGTGGTGTTCTGGGCTTCATCCAGGATGATGAAGGAATTATCCAGCGTCCTCCCCCTCATGTATGCCAGGGGGACTATCTCTATAACTTCCTTCTCCTTGAGTCTCATTGTGCTGTCTCTGCCCAAAACGTCATACAGAGCATCGTAAAGGGGCCTGAGATAAGGGTCCACCTTTTCCTGCAGATCTCCGGGAAGGAATCCCAGCCGCTCTCCCGCTTCCACAGCAGGCCGGGTGAGTATTATCTTTTCCACTTCTTTACGTTTGTATGCGCTTACCGCCATAGCTACGGCCAAATATGTTTTTCCCGTTCCCGCAGGACCTATACCGAAAACTATGTCCTTCTTCCTTATGGCATCTACATACGACGCCTGGCCCATGGTCTTAGCTTTGAGAGGCTTTCCCTTCTGGGTATAACAGATTATATCCTTGTCTATATTGCTGTCGGCATATGAAAGACCTTTCCCCGTAAGAGCCATTATGTAGTTCACCTTCTGGCTGTCGAGCCTTTCTCCGCCCTCGATGACGCTCATCATATCCCTCAGAGCTTTTGCCCCGCTTTCCGCATCAGGTCCGCTCACTATGACATCGTCTCCCCTTTGGACCATTTCCACATCAAGGTATTCTTTGATGATCTTCACATTACTGTCCATGCTGCCGAAAAGCTCGGCTCTGTCCAGCCCCTCTCCTATACTTACTTTTGCAACCCGATTGTCCAAACACTCTCCTCCATTCATAATCCTGTCTGCATTGCATCCGATCTTTATTTTATCGTAATAACGGTTCCATCCCGCGATCCGGGCCGCAGTCATCTCGGCAGCCCGATCCTTTCCATTATATCCTCTTCTGCGGTACGCATACGGTCCTTTTCCTCTTTTTCCATATGATCATACCCCATGAGATGCAGCAGGCTGTGGGTGAAGAGATACACCAACTCTCTTTCTTTCGAATGGCCGAATCCCTCTGCCTGGGTTTCCGCCTTTTCGGTGCATATGACCACATCGCCGGCCATGACCGGTCCCGGTCCATCGCATGCCTGTCTCAGACTTTCCACGTCCTCGAACTGGGGGAAACTCAAAACATCGGTTACTTTATCTGTGCTGCGGTATTCTCTGTTGAGCTCCCTTATTTCATCGGCACCTACGAAAGAAATACTCACAAAAAGTTCTTCTCCATCTATATCATGCATCTCCATGACAGCTTCAGCTGCCTTTTCCATAGACCCTGCCCATTTCTGGCCGGCCGGATCTTCTGTATTGAATTCTAATATCATCGGTCGTCCTCTCCCTATGATTTGGATTATACCACATCCAAAAGGAAAAAGACGGTGGTCTACCGTCTTTTTGCTCAGTATATCAATACTTTTTGTTCGCTTTTTTTCTTGCAGCCTCGGATTTCTTCTTTCTCTTTACACTGGGCTTTTCATAATGCTCTCTTTTTCTCAGTTCGCTCATGACGCCGTCTCTTGCGCACGATCTCTTGAATCTTTTGAGTGCACTTTCCAAGCTTTCGTTCTCTTTAACTATTACCTGTGCCATCTACCTGTCTCACCTCCTGACGCTGCATATTTGCTGAACAGCACTCCGGTAGCACACCGCTGTCCACC
>CASDUO010000012.1 GCA_949284065.1 uncultured Bacillota bacterium | reverse complement strand
TAGAGAGAGTTTGTGTGCATTGTGCTCTTTTATTTTACAAAAAAACAGAATGCTGGGGTGGAAGTTTTATCTTCCCACCCCAACATTTATTATAGAACCTTTTAAGTACATTCCCTTCGATCACCTGTCTGCTATGATCGACTCATACCTGTTCAGAGCGTACCTGTCGGTCATGCCGGCGACAAAATCCTTTGCGGCACATTCTATGCCGTCATTTTCCACTATATCACCCATCTCATCAGGCAGTTCGCTGCTATTGTCCCTGTAATACTCATAGAGAGTCTTCACGACCTCTCTCACTTTCTGCATCTGTTCCGTCTCCCTTACACAGGGGCTCAGATAAACGTTTTCGAACATATATGTCCTCAGAGCATCCATGTGCCCCCAGCACTCGTCGCTCATCGTTATGACGTCCTTGCCCCAACTGTTTTTGATGACATCCTTCACCATAGTATCTATCCTCTTACGGTGACTGTCGCCTAAATAAGCTATACAGTCGGAGGGCAGATCCTCCTCACGGATCACGGCACTCCTCAATGCATCGTCGATATCGTGATTTATATAGGCTATCCTGTCACTGATCTTCATCACCTGTCCCTCAAGGGTGATGGGTTTTGTGTTTCCGGTATGGTTCAGGATACCGTCTCTGACTTCAGCAGTGAGATTCAGCCCGCCTCTATCTCTGTCACCTTCCAGCACATCTACTACTCTGAGGCTCTGCACATTATGTTTGAATCCTCCGGGATAAACTGCAGCCAAACTTTTTTCTCCTCTGTGTCCGAAAGGAGTATGCCCCAAATCGTGACCCATAGCTATGGCTTCGGTCAGATCCTCGTTAAGATCCAAAGCTCTGGATATGGTCCTTGCGATCTGTGAGACCTCGATCGTATGTGTGAGCCGGGTCCTGAAATGATCTCCCTCCGGAGCCAAAAATACCTGAGTCTTGTGCATCAGTCTCCTGAAGGCCTTCGAATGGATCACCCTGTCCCTGTCCCTTTGGAAATCCGTGCGTATGGAACACTTCTCCTGAGGGAAATTCCTACCCCTGCTTTCAGATGATCTGCAAGCATATTCGGATAAGGTCTTATTTTCTCTTTTTTCCTGTTCTATTCTTCCTATCATGTCATGACCTACGCATATTTGGCGACTACCCCCTCCAGCATGTTTGCGATAGTTTCGCATGAATCGATGGAGTCTTCCAGCATCTCAAAGATGTGTTCCCACTTTATCACCTCTATAGGATCTTTCTCTTCTCGGAAAAGATCCGATATGGCATTCCTGTGTACCACATCGCCCTCATTCTCTATTCGATTCACTTCTATGATCTGATCCATCACGATGCTGCTCTTTTTGAATTCTTCAAGATGTTCGAACAAAACCTTGAGCTCCCTTGTGGCTGCCAGAAGCAGATCTGCCAGCTCTACAGCCTCATGTCTCATCTCCCTGATATTGAACAACTTGAATCTGCTCGCAGCTTCTTCCATAGCATCTACGATTTCATCCATTTCTTTTGTGATCTCATAAACGTCCTCTCTATCAAAAGGCGTTACCGAAGACTCTCTCAAAGAGTGCAATATCCTGTGACATTCCTGATCGCATTCTGTTTCCATGGCTTTTATGTTGGCCGCCTTTTCCTCTATGTTTTCATAATTGCTCACCATGTCGGAAAAGGCTTCTGCCACGCTGACTATCTTAGAAGCAAAAATTTTGAAATCGTTATAAAATGTGTTTTCGTTTTTCTTCTTCAGCTTTACCATGTCAATGATCCTCCTCTTTTGCAGCACATACTACTTTTTTCCCGTGTGTCCGAAGCCTCCGCAGCCTCTTGATGTTTCTTCAAGGGTGTCTGCAGGCTCCCAATCGACTTTCTCATATCCGGCAACGACCATCTGGGCTATCCTGTCGCCGTCATCGATCACAAAATCTTCCTCTCCCAAATTTATCAGCCCGACCTTGATCTCTCCCCTGTAATCTCCATCTATGGTGCCTATCCCGTTTATGAGAGATATGCCGTTTTTTACGGCCAGTCCCGATCTGGCTCTTATCTGTGCCTCGAATCCCTCGGGAAGTTCTACACTTATGCCTGTAGGTATGAGGGCTCGTTCTCCGGGCCTCAAAGTGACCGGTCTCTCCAGGTAAGCCCTTATGTCCATGCCCGATGCTCCCTCTGTTTCATATTTGGGCACTCTTCCTGACAGGCTGTGGATCTTTACGTTTATCACACCCATACGCTTTTCCTTTCTCCGACCATCTTCCTATCCCCTTATCAGCTTTTTCATGTCAGGTTCCTCTGCCGTTACTGCCACCGCAGAATACCTATCGATGTCACATACGACATCTATGGCTTCCTCTATATGATCCATAGTCACCTCATCTATGGCATCTATTATTTCCTTGTTGCTCCTGACTTTGCCTAAAAGCAACTGATTGCGTCCCATGAAAGACATCTTGCCGTTCATGCTCTCCTGAGCAAACACTCTGCGGCTCTTCGTCTGTTCCTTGGCTCTTTTGAATTCCTCTGAAGTCACTCCTTCTCTTTTGATAAGGGACAGCTCTTCTTTTATGGCATCTATAGCCTTCGGGATCTTATCATGAGCTATCCCGGCGTAAATGTTGAACATGCCTTCTTTTGTGAAACAGTCCAGCATGGAAAAGACGGAATAGGCCAGACCCTTATCCTCTCTGATATTTTGGAAAAGTCTCGAGCTCATGCCTCCCCCGATGATGCAGCTGAGCAAAAGAAAAGCATAATATCTTTCATCGTCGAGGGAAATAGCCGGACATGCCATACATATATGTGTCTGCTCTATATCCTTGACTTTGGTCTTGAATCGCGGTACATACGGCGTGCCCTCTAATTTCACCTGTTCTTTTTCTTCCGCGAAGACAGAAAGTCTTTTTTCAAAGTAATCCCAGAGGCGTTCCTCTTCAAACTCACCGGCCGCCGATACCACTATGTTGTCTTTTGTGTACTGATCTCTTATATAGTCTCTTATATATCCGCGATCTATATGTCCGACAGTCTCCCGGGTCCCTATTATTGAATTGCCCTGTGGTTTGCCCTGGAAAACCAAAGACGTGATCTCGTCCATAGCATCCTCATCAGGTGTGTCAGCGATCATTTTCATTTCTTCGTATACGACATCTTTTTCCTTCTCCAGCTCTGTTTCATCAAAAACCGAATCCAGCACCATATCGGTAAGGAGTTCAGCCGAATCCATAACGTGGGAAGTGAGAGTCCTTATGTAATAGAAGGTATATTCCTTTCCTGTTGCCGCATTCATGACGGATCCCATGTCATCGGCATCGGAAGCTATCTGGGCAGCCGTTCTCTTTTTCGTGCCCTTGAACATCATATGTTCTATAAGATGGGATACTCCCGCATATTCAGCCTGTTCGTTCACCGCTCCTGTCCTGAACCATATCCCTATAGCGGCATTTCCTGCATCAGGCACCTGTTCTGTTATGAACTTTATTCCATTGTCTTTTCCTCTAAGCTTTATCATGATCTTCCTTTCCTATCCGTTGTTTCCTATCATGGCTCCCACATATGCTTTTATGGTGCACATAGTATTTATCTCATAGGCTTTTATAGGCTGTTCCTTAACTCTTTCGTCAGTCCAGTATTTGCTTTTATGGGTTTCCAGTATTTCCTGCTGGGAATATCCTTTTTCATACATCGAGCATATGAGATCATGTTCGTCCTTTGCCTGTTTTTCATAAGAATCGAAGAAGAGCTCCGTGGCCTCTTCGGGCAATATGCCATAATGAGGCACCATAAGCTGCCGCGCGCCAAGGCTTCTGGATTTCTTCAAAGTTTCCATGGATTCGTCATAACTCTTCAGCACTGACGGATGTATCCACCCGTCCGACTCTATGACTCCGGTGCTTTCACCGGTAAAAAGCAGGCCATGGGGTTTTATGTAATACATGAGCGAACAATCCGTATGGCCCTTTCCTTCGTAGGCCACTACATCTAAACCTCCCAAAGAGACGACCTCACCTTCGGAAAGAGTCCGGTCTATTCCCATACCATCCATAGATACCTTTCTTTCAGGAAAACCGTAATATTCAGCTGCACTTTTGCCCAGTGACTCTATGGTCTTCAAGGCCCCCGGCCTGCCCAGCACATATGCTCCGTATCCCGATCCCAAAACCTGTATATCAGGCCATTGTTCCCTTATGTAGGGCAACGCCCCCACATGGTCATAATGAGTGTGACTCAAAAGCACGTAATCAGGCTTTCGGCCCTTCAACACAGCCTTTGCATTTTCTATCATCTCTCTGCCGCAATATGCCATGCCGCAGTCGTAAAAAGCTATCTTCTCCTCCCCTAAGATCAGAAACGTCTCTCCACCGTGTCCGGCTGTCACCCTTTTTATGTACTGAGGCAATTCAAACCGTTTGCTGCTGTCCAGCACTTCTGAAAGCCTTTTTTCTTTTCTCTCCCCATGGCTACCGATATTTCCATCCGACTGTCCATTCGCCGCCTTTACTTCTTTCACTTCTCCTATGGTAAAGAACACCAATCCGATCCACACCAGCACAAAAGCAAAAAACTGCACGACATCAAAAGGTTCATCGAAATAGAATATCCCCAGCACCAGGGCAATAGACGGAGATATGTACTCCAATATCCCCAGTGTGATAAGGGGCACTTTGTTGGCGGCCATGCTGAAGAGCCCGAGAGGTATCGCCGTGAATATGCCGCAAAGGAACAGGAGCTGATACTGATATCCGTCTCCCACACCTATGGCTCCTGCGCCTTTCATCTCCAGATATATGATCACACATAGGGCCGGAAGCACCAAAAATACTGTCTCATAGGTAAGGGACAATACCGCTTCCACGTTGAGATGTTTCTTTATGGCTGCATATGTGGCAAATGTGACAGCAATGGACAGAGCTACGAAGGGCAACTCTCCAAAGTGTACTATCAATACTACCACTCCAAGACACGCGAGACTGAAAGCCACACCTTTGAAGGCCGTGAACCTTTCCTTGAAAAAAACGACGCCGAAGATACACACCATCAAAGGTTCTATGAAATAGCCCACCGAAGTCTGTATCACCTGATCGGCATTGACCGCCCATATGTATATGCTCCAATTCGTCGTTATGATCATCCCTGCGATGATATAACGCAATATCAGCTTTTTATCTTCTTTGAAGGGAGTGTATATCCTCTTCCATCCGTATTTGAAAAGAGAAAGTATAAAGCAGACTGCTCCCACCAAAACGATCCTGTAAAAGATTATCACAGAAGATTCTATAGGTATGAGCATCTGCCAATATATGGGCAAGAATCCCCAGATCACGCCGGCCCAAAGCGCCGCCATAGCCCCAGATTTTCTTTCTTTGATTTCAAGTTCTCCCATGTCAGCCTTTTTCTTTCATCTCATCATCATATACATATCCGTTCTCGATGAGATCCTCGCTTTCGTCGTAATCCTCTTCGTCGCCGAAATCGGCAAAGTTCATCAGATATTCATCTATTTCGTAATCAAGACAGTTTTCAAAATCGAATCTGTGCTCCGTATTCTCCATCCGATCTATCCTGGAAACTGTAAGGGCATCTTTCAGGGAAATCGTTTCCTTTTTTCCTGTGCCGATATCCACACAATCCACTGAAGACCCTTCGCAATACCAGTTTCTGAATCTGTTTATCTCCTCAGCAAAATCCATCATGAGGTTGTCATTCTTTGCGTTGAGTATAAGTCCTGAAAGGTACATCTTGATCGTTTCTATCAAAGTGAATATATCTGTGGAGTCATCGGGCATACCTTCCTGCATCTCATCAAAATACTGTCTGATGACCTCAGCCACGTCCTCTTTATCAGTTTCCGAAAAAAGTGTAAATAGGGTATCGGCAGGTATGTCCCACTGGTTTTCCACCAGGTCCGCAAAGTTCTCAAAATACTCAAACTCTCTTGCTTCTTCCAGTTCCAGTTTTTCCAGCAATTCATTAAGTTCCATTCCTTACCTCCTGTTACCTTAGTTTCGCCCCGTTATCCCATTGATTTGCGACACTCCCCTCTATCGGACGTGTCTCATGCCCCTCATATACTGTCTATATCGAGATTTTTGAACTTCACCCGCACTCTCGTATCATCCCTGCTCCGGGTATCGTCAAATATCCTGTCTATCATCTTCACAAAATTCTCCGAAAGGTCGCTGGCATAAAACACATTATCGACATCGTTTTCGCCGGCAAACATGTCCCTTTCCTTCAAAGTGGAATATATATCGTTCACTATCTCTTCTGACGGGTTTATTATCCTGAAACCGGGATATATCCTTTCTATATTGGGCCTTATGAGGGGATAGTGGGTACAGCCCAGCACCAGTGTGTCGATCCTGTGTTCCATGGAAAACGCATCCATATAGTGTCTTATGGTCAGATCCATGATATCGTTCGTTATGATACCCTCCTCTATTAGGGGAACGAAGGCCGGACAGGCCGCCTCATAAATCTCCAGTTCCCGGTTCTTCTCCTTTATCAGCTTCGTATATGCGCCGCTGGCGATGGTTGCTTTGGTTCCTATTATCCCTATCCTGTTGCTGACGGAACATGTTCTGGCAACGGCTTCAGCTGCCGGAGCTATTATCCCCAACACAGGTATGTCGGGAAATCTGACCCTCAATTCATCCAGACAGGTGGCGCTGACTGTATTACATGCGATAACGATCATCTTGGCACCTTTGGACACCAAAAAGTCAGCTATTTGCCCTGAAAACGTTCTTATGGTGGAAACGGCCTTGGATCCATAAGGAGTTCTGGCCGTATCTCCGAAGTATATGATCTTTTCCTCAGGCATAACATCCATGAGATGAGGTATGCATGTGAGGCCTCCCAGCCCTGAGTCAAAAAATCCTATAGGTCTGTTATCCATTGCAGTCCTTTCTTAATGCGCCTTTTATGCTATAATAATATTACAATAATTGAATTACAAAGTAAACAGTCCTGAACAGGAGGTTTTTATTATCCATGACGAACAGCTTGAAAGACAGAAAAGACATGAACGAAGAATATATGTGGGACATATCTTCCATGTATCCCCAGGAGGATCTGTGGCAGCAGGATCTGGACACCGCCTTGGCCCTTGCTGAAGATTTCACCGGTTACAGCGGCAAAGTCGCCAAAGATCCTGATACCCTTTTAGCCGCCCTGAAAGACAGATCGGAAATCTGGCAAAAAGTGGAAAAGGCCTTCGTATATGCCCGCATGAGGCGTGATGAGGACAATCGGGTGGAAAAGTATCAGGCTATGTGTGACAGCGCCTCCGCTACCCTGTCCAGGATATCGGCCCTCATGTCTTTCTTTACCCCTGAGCTTCTGGATTCTCCTGCAGAAACCGTCTTATCATACATAGATAAAAATCCGGATCTGGAGATCTACAGATTCTACCTTACGGATCTTTTCCGGGAAAAGGACCATGTCCTGAGCAAAAACGAAGAAAATATAATGGCCCAGATGGGAGAGATCACCGGTGCCACCAACAATATCTTCACCATGCTCAACAATGCGGACCTGGATTTTGGCACCGTTACCGACGGAAAAGGCAATGAGACAGAACTGACTCACGGCAACTACATACTCTTTATGGAAGATCGGGACAGGAACGTCAGGAAGCAGGCTTTTGAAAAAATGTATGAAACATACAGCTCTCTGATAAATACCATAGGAAGTACATATAACTTCAACACAAAGACCGATGTAGTCACGGCACGTATCAGGAAGTATCCCTCATCCCGGGCTGCTGCTCTTTCCGGGGACAATATACCTGAGGATGTCTACGATAACCTGGTAATGGAGGTCAACCGGGCCCTGCCCCATCTCCACAAGTATATGGAGATAAGGAAAAAGCTCCTCGGCCTCGATGAACTGAAAATGTATGACGTATATGTGCCCCTCGTGGAGCTTCCGGAAGAAAAACAGTATTATCCCTACGAACAGGCAAAAGAAATGATTTTCGAGGCCCTTGCTCCCATGGGTGACGAATACTTATCCGCCCTCAAAAACGGGTTCGGCTCCGGGTGGGTGGACGTTTACGAAAACAGGGGCAAGACCAGCGGAGCATACAGTTTCGGCAGTTATGACAGCAAACCCTTCGTCCTGCTCAACTATACGGACACTCTGAACGACGTGTTCACGGTCATCCATGAGATGGGACATTCCATGCATTCATATTTCACCAGGAAAAGCCAGCCGTTCATCTATGGCGGACATTCCATATTCACCGCCGAGGTGGCCTCCACAGTAAACGAGAACCTTCTTTTGAAGCATATGCTGAAGGGTGAAAAGGATCCTGTCATGCGGGCCTACCTTATCAACAAGCATATAGAGGAGTTCCGCACCACCCTGTTCAGACAGACCATGTTTGCGGAATTCGAACATCTCACCCACAAGACCGTTGAAGAAGGCAATGTGCTCACACCTCAATGGATGTGCCGTGAGTATGAAGAGCTCAATGATAAATACTTTGGTCCCGCCCTGTCGAAGGATCCCTATATCCGTTATGAATGGGCCAGGATACCTCACTTTTACAACGCTTTTTATGTATATAAATACGCCACGGGATTTGCTGCTGCAGGAGCTATCAGCGACATGATCCTCAAAGAGGGACCGGACGATTATCTAAGGTTCCTTTCCACGGGAGAAAGCGACTATCCCATAGAACTGCTCAAGATCGCAGGAGTGGATATGAGCAGCCCTGCCCCTATCGAAAAAGCTATGGACCTTTTTGCATCGCTTGTGGACGAATTTGAGTCGGTCATGTCCGACCTGGACAAATAGCTGGCCCTGCATGAGCCATCGGAAACCGGAGGATACAGATGGAAAAAAGAATCATCAGCATATTCGCCAATGACACCCATATTTCACTCGAGACCAAAAGGATTTTGTCTGCAAAACTGGAATCGGCCGGATTCCTTCCCCGCGACGGGTACACAGACGAAGCCGAACTTTTGGTGTGTATCGGCGGTGACGGCGCCACTTTGGAGGCCCTTCACAAGTACGATTTCCCCAACATCCCCATAATAGGGATAAACACGGGACATCTGGGCTTTTTTCAGGAAATACACCCTGAACAGCTTGACGACTTCATCTACGATTACAAATCGGAGCGGTACTCGATACAGTCCATGTCTACGGTAAAGGCCCGGGTACGATATGGGGATCGGGAACACATACACAGAGGGTTGAACGAGATAGTCATCAGGGGCAGCCATTGTTATACCTCTCATCTGAATATATCCATAGGCGGCAGTTTTATAGAACGCTTCAGCGGAGACGGTATCATAGTTTCCACACCTGCCGGCAGCACGGCCTACAATTACTCCATCGGCGGCTCAATAGTAGATCCACGGCTGCGCTTGTTGCAGGTGACCCCCATAGGTCCCATGAACACCACTGCTTACAGATCTTTCACTTCCAGTCTGCTGCTTCCTTCTGATCTTTCTTTGGAAATAGTCCCCGAAAACAGCAAGGACAAAAGGATATATATAATAGCCGACGGATTCGAGGCAAAATACGACAGTCCGAAAGGAATAAAGATCGAATATGCCAAAACGGAGGTACGGCTCATGCGATTTGAAAACTATGATTTCTGGAACAAGGTAAAGACCAAGTTCCTGTGATTTCGTATACCACATAAATATTGTTTTACTGCATATGCTTGATTTTCGATACACAGTGACAAAAAAAGACCAAGAAGAAAAGACCCCCGTAAAGGACATCCTTCGAAGGGAGTTCGATTTTTCTGCCCGTATGAGAAAGCGGATAAAAAGAGAAAAGCTGATAAAAGTCAACGGTGCAGACACCCCCGGCTGGGTATCTGCAAAAGAAGGAGATCTGATAACCGTATCCATCCCTGATGAGGAAAGCAATTTCCCGCCGGAGGATATACCCCTGGACGTGCTTTTCGAGGACGAAAACCTGCTGATAATAAACAAGGTACCGGGTATCATAGTACACCCCACCAACGGGAATCCCAACGGTACCGTTGCAAACGGTGTGGCCAAATATTACCTGGATACCGGGCAATCATATAAAATACGGTTCATAAACCGTCTTGACATGGACACTTCCGGCATCCTTATGATAGCCAAAAACGGCTACACCCAAAGTCACATGATGTCGCAAATGAAGGAAGGTTCCATACAAAAAGATTATTTATCTGTCGTCGAAGGGATCGTGGAAAGGGACGTAGGCATCATAAACGAGCCTATGGGCCTGCCGGAAGAAGGCGGCATAAAGCGTATGGTCCTTCCGGAAAACCGGGGCGGCTATCCTTCCCTTACCAGATATTCGGTACTGGAAAGATTCCATGAGGATACCACGGCTTCATCTCTGTCAAACTCTACCGGTCCCGCAAATGATCGTACTTTGGTGCGCCTCAGCCTGGAGACAGGACGTACCCATCAAATAAGAGTACATATGGCATATCTGGGACACCCTGTCCTCAGCGATCCCCTCTATGGACACATGTTCCCCGAAGAGATCCCAAGGCAGGCTCTCCATGCATCCTTCTCTGCATTCACCCATCCTGTCACCGGCCTTTATACTGAGGTGAGAGCTCCCCTGCCCGGCGATATGACATTGCTGCTGCAAAGACTCAGACGCGGTTAGGTCCTCCATATGACGACCGCCGTCTTTTCGGCCACATCCGGTCGTATATGCTCCCATTAATATAATCTTAATATTTTTTTATATGAAACTTATCAACCGATTTTATACGTCTGGTATAATGTGGCATAGAGAGGTTGGTGTGATGAACGAAAGAATACTTGTGGTAGATGATGAAACTGAGATAACCGATCTGGTCTGCCTTTATCTGGAAAACGAAAACTTCGAGGTCACAAAATGCTATACCGGTGCCGAAGGAGCGGCACAAATCGAAAAGCAGGAGTTCGACCTCGCCATTTTGGATGTCATGCTGCCTGATATGGACGGCTTTCGTCTCTGCCGTAAGATAAGAGAAAGATACAGATATCCCATAATAATGCTTACCGCCAAAGTGGAAGAGACCGATAAGATCACAGGACTCACCCTGGGGGCTGATGACTATATGACCAAACCTTTCATGCCACTTGAAATGGTGGCCCGCGTCAAGGCCCAGCTGCGCAGATATAAGCATTACAACAACAGTGGACCCGAGGAACAGGATGTGATCGTCCACTCAGGCCTCTTTATGAACGTCCGTACACATGAGTGCACCCTGAATGAGGTCCCTCTTTCCCTCACGCCCACAGAGTTTTCCATACTGTGGATACTATGTCGTAACAAAGGCAATGTGGTAAGTTCCGAAGAATTGTTCCACAGCATATGGGGCGACGAATATTTCAATAAGAACAACAACACCATAACAGTCCACATACGACATCTCCGCGAAAAAATGGGCGATTCCTTTGAAGATCCAAAATACATAAAGACTGTATGGGGGTGCGGCTATAAAATTGAGAAGTAGGATGCCAAAACCGGTTTTGATAATTTTGATATGCGGGGCCGGGTTCTTCATATGCCTGGGGCTTTATTATTTTGTTGATAATATACTCAACGGCACCGTGGTGGACTGGTTCGAACGGAACTACATCCTCCAAAGGCATGAGCTTGATGATTCCGGGAATTATGCCATAATACGTCAGCCGGACTACGCTAAACTGAAGACTCTCCTTCTGTTCACACTGATAATAATAGTCCTTTTGTGGATCATCACCATACTTTCCACGATACATTTCCATACCAACAGCAGAGTCAAAAGCGCTCTCTCCCAAGCTTCTCGACTCATAAGGTCTTTCATGGACAGCGATACCAAAGATCCAGGGATATTCCCGGACCGGTATTCTGAGATCGCCACTCAGATGGTAGATATAAAGAATACCGTTCAAAAGCATGAACAGCTTCTGAAGGAGGAGGCGAACCGCAAAAACGATCTCATCGCATATCTGGCCCACGACCTTAAAACGCCCCTGACTTCGATCATAGGATATTTGAGCCTTTTGGATGAAGCTCCCGATATGCCCACGGAGCAAAGGACCAAATATGTGGACATCGCTTTAGATAAAGCCTATCGCCTTGAGAACCTGACTAACGAATTCTTTGAAATAACCCGATATGATCTGCAGCAGATACGTCTTGAAAAAACCACCATAGACCTTCACTATATGCTCGTACAGATGACAGATGAGTTTTATCCCTTGCTGCAAAATCACGGGAATACAGTAGATATGCTCATAGACCCCGATATGACTGTTTACGGTGACAGGATGAAGCTGGCGAGGGTATTCAACAATATATTGAAAAATGCTGTGGCATACAGTTATCCCCATACAGTGATAACCATATGGGCAGAAGATACCGATGAAGGCATCATCATATATTTCCGCAACAAAGGTAAGACTATACCTCCCCAAAAACTCGAAACCATATTCGAGAAATTCTTCCGTTTGGATCAGTCGCGGGATCCCGACACGGGCGGTGCCGGACTCGGATTAGCTATCGCAAAAGACATAGTCAACCTCCACCTCGGTCATATAAAAGCCGACAGCAAAAATGAGATCACTACATTCAGTGTATTCCTGCCTCATGCTTGTGATTAGGAAAACATCGATTTTTTCTTAATATTTTCTTATTCATCAAACAATATATACTTAAAACACGAGCAACTAACGTTATTTAGAATAAATGACGTTAGCTTTTTTATTACTCTGAAACGAAAGGATAAACTGTAATGGACACATGTAACTCCAATATGACACCGCATTCATCCCGATCAAAAAAACATAAGAAAAATCACAGACGCTCGATACATATCCTTGCGGTTCTGATCATAATATTTCTGTTCCTTTCCCTGTCCGGAAAATTGATAGCCGCTACGTTACCCGACCCCTATGTAGATGTCAGCGACCTTTACAGCCCGTGCAGCATCCTTACAGATATGGATTCAGGAAAAACTCTGGCAAAAAACAACAGCGACATGATCATTTATCCTGCATCACTCACTAAGATAATGACAGCTTTGATTGCTATCGAAAACACTGATGACTGGGACAAAGAGATATCCATGCCTTCTGATTTTTCTTCCCTATACGACGCAGGAGCTTCTATGGCAGGTTTCGATCCGGGCGAGAAAGTCACTGCTCGTGATGTGCTCTACGGTATAGTTTTACCTTCGGGAGCGGAATGCTGTATCGCCTTCGCCAATGAAACAGCCGGATCAGAATACGCATTTGTAGGTATGATGAATGAAAAAGCAGAAGAATTGGGTATGCATGATACGAATTTCTGCAACTCCACAGGGCTTCATCACCCTTCTCACTATTCTACAGTGTCCGATATATCCATACTTTTAAAATATGCTCTCTCTCAGAAAGAGTTCAGAGATGTATTCACATGTGAGGAACACGTTTCACAGCCCACCTCCATACACCCCGATGGTCTCTTTATGGAAAGCACCCTTTTCAGTGCCATGGACGATGACAGTGTCACAGGCGGAAAGATCCTCGGTGGCAAGACCGGTTATACGGGGGACGCCGGCCTGTGCCTTGCCAGCCTCGCAAAGATAACCGGAAGAGAATACGTCCTTGTTACCGCAAAAGCAAGCGGCTCGCCTGACGACCAACCGCTTCATGTATACGATGCTCTGAATGTCTACGATCAAATCGGAAATGCCAACATCAGCAACAACAGGCTTGCTGCACTGCTGCAGTTCCTTCCCACCACCTAGACAGGATATACTGAGTCCTCTTCATCCAGAAGATCCAGATCCAGCTTATACTTTTTCTCTATCCTTTTCTTAAAGAACTTTTCGGCAACTTTTGGAAAGAACGCCTGCGTAAGCAAATCCTCATCCTGTTCCATATATACGGCACAGTCTTTTTTTGCCTGTTCCAGTTCAGGCTCTATCAGATCCGCCGGTCTGCAAGTCACCCTCTCCTCACCGTCCAATATCTTGTCGACCACTTCCTGTTTGATGGGTACTGTGGTCTTGCCGTACATCCCCTTTACCAGTTGTCTTGCTTCATTGGGCACCATTTTGTATCTTTCGCCCATTACCACGTTCAAGACTGCCTGTGTCCCCACTATTTGACTTGAAGGTGTCACCAGAGGAGGATAACCAAAATCCTCTCTTACTCTGGGCACTTCTTTCAGCACTTCTTCAAATTTATCCATAGCGTTGGCTTCTTTGAGCTGGGAAACCAGGTTTGAAAGCATGCCCCCTGGTACCTGATATACAAGAGTATTAATATCCACACCCATGAGTTTAGGATCCAAAAGGCCGCTAGCTATGTACTTTTCCCGTATGGGTCTGAAGTATTCTGCGATCTCGTTGAGCTTGGACATGTTCAAACCCGTGTCATATTCCGTTCCCTCAAATGCCGCGGCTATAGGCTCAGTCGGCGGTTGTGAAGTTCCCCCGGAGAACGGAGATATTGCCGTATCGATGATGTCTACTCCCGCTTCGATAGCCTTCATGTATGTCATACTTCCCAGTCCACTGGTAGCGTGAGTATGTATTTCGATGGGAATGGAAATGGATTTTTTCAGGTCCTTTACAAGGTCATATGTGTTATATGGACTCAAAAGTCCTGCCATGTCTTTGATACAGAAGGAATCACAACCCATCTGCTCTATTTCCTTTCCCAATCGAACGAACGTCTCGTTGGTATGAGCCGGGCTTATGGTGTAGGATACGCACCCTTGTGCATGTCCGCCGTATTTCTTCGTTGCTTTAACCGCTGCTTCCAGATTTCTCGTATCGTTGAGAGCATCGAATATTCTTATGATATCCATGCCGTTGCTTATGGCTTTATCAACGAACATATCAACCACATCATCGGCATAATGTTTGTATCCTAAAAGATTTTGCCCCCTCAGGAGCATCTGGAGCTTTGTTTTCTTGACGATCTTTCTGATTGTTCTGAGCCTTTCCCAGGGATCCTCATCAAGAAATCTGATGCACGCATCGTACGTGGCTCCTCCCCACATTTCCAGGGCATGATATCCTGCTTCGTCCATTGTTTCCAATATCGGCAGCATCTCCTCCGTGGTCATCCTGGTGGCGATCAAAGACTGATGTCCATCTCTCAAAACAGTTTCCGTGATTTTGACCTTTCCCATTTTTTCCCTCCATTCGCAATAACGTGAATCCTTATGCTATATATATGCAGTCTCTGTAAAATTGTTCAACAACACGAATTAGATTATACTTATTGAGACATCAAGTTGCAAGGCTTTGAGTAAGGATTTTGAAACGTAATACTGTATACTTTTCTGACTGTAAAACTGTTTTTTATATCACGTCTTTGTTATCTTGGTGCTTAACTCAGTCAACGTTTTGCTGTGTATCTTTTTTACATTTTTAAAACGATGTGTTTCGGGTTCAACGGCCGCATTCACCATGGCAATATCATCGTCGGAAAGAACACATTCTCCGGGCTCTCCGATTTCCTTTATCACATCATCAAGAAGCTTGTTTTTAACAAAGTACTGGTAATCAAACAATTCCCGTAATACCTTTCCCCGTCTGTATTCTTCATACCTCTTACTTTTACCGTATACCTGGTGTTTTTCTAAGGCATGATAGCTGTGATATCGAAGGGAAATCCTCCCATATCCCCGGCACCCTTTGCGGCAGTGTCCTTTTCCTTTTCATCATCACCGTTCTCCGCTCAAGACATATATCGTCCTGATTCTAACAATTTCCAGAAAAAAATCCATAAAACAACGTGAACTTTTAGGGGCTCTTCACAATTCTATTCGTGTTTGCGAATATAGTCTGTTTTTATATCCGACTATAGGGTTTTATTTTCCATCGTCAGGACATTGTGCCCGTCGATATACTCATAATGCACACGATCCACCATGTTCCGTATCATATGTATGCCCAGTCCTCCGCTCGTTCTTTCCTCGGCCGGCAAAGTGATATCCGGTGCTTCTCTGGAAAGAGGATCATAAGGTATGCCCTCATCTGTAAACACTATGCGGACGTATCCCGGACCGTCGCCTGTTCCCTCATGTAAAGACAGGGATATGGTCACTGTGCCGGCATCATCGGGATAGGCGTACTTCACTATATTCGTATATATCTCTTCTGCCGCGATCTCTATGGACGTTTTCCCCCTTGCGGAACAACCTGCCTTTTGGAGCTCGCATTCCAAAAATCTCATCACAGCGTCCCAGTTTTCCATAGTGGCCTCAAGGATCAATGTTCCGGCCTCTATGGCTTTTGGCGGAGGTTCTGCCTCTCTATGTCCGATTGTACTTTCTGCGCCCGGCCCCTTATAGATCATAGCAAGCATTGTCATGTCATCATACCGTACAGCCTCTCCTACAAATCGGCTTATATCATCTCGGACATCCGTGATAATTTTTTCCGGCGCTTCGGCGCAGCTTCCGTTAAGAGCCTGAAGTAGACGCTCCGTTCCATACATTTCACCTTTGCCATCTGTGGCTTCCGTCACGCCGTCGGTGTAAACAAAGACGACGTCTCCCGGAGACAAAATCATCTCATACTCTTTGTATTCCGTGTCTTCCATGCCTCCCAATACAAAATCGTGCCTGTCTTTATACAGCCGGAATCCTTTGTTGTTTTTTGAGATTATAGGATACTCATGTCCTGCATTTCCGGCTGTGAGCTTGCCGGTGGCAAGATCCAAAACAGCCATCCAGACTGTAACGAACATCTGTTTGTCGTTCCCTTCACAAAGCTGGTTATTCACATTAGTGAGGATCTCACCCGGAGTTTCTCCCGTCAACGCCCGGCTTTTCAAGTAAGTTTTGGACATAATCATAAACAACGCAGCGGGGACTCCTTTGTCTGCCACATCTGCGATGGTGATCCCTATATGACTATCGTCTATGATATAAAAATCATAAAAATCTCCTCCCACTTCCTTTGCTGTATCCATGGAGGCATATATTTCAAAAGCGGATCTCATTGAAAACTCGGGAAAATTATGGGGCAACATATCCACCTGTATCTCCCTTGCAAGGTTCAGTTCAGTGTCTATGCGCTCTTTTTCCGCAGTGGCCTTGGTAAGGTTGTCTATGTATTTTTCAAGGTTGACGGACATATCGCAAAACACCTCTGCCAGTTTTCCCGCCTCTCCGTATGAGCCTATGTACCTGCCGCACCGTTCAATTACCATTTTATAGTCAGGCTCTCCGCTTCTGCCTGCGCTTATATAGTCTTCCGCTGCCTCTGCCAGCTTTTCCATGGGTATAGTTATATTCCGCTCCGCATACCGGACGAAAAAGAGGCTGATCAGGCAGAACAGCAGGATATCTATGGCTATATGTGCATACACCCTATCCACGAAGTACAAACGCTCCGTGTCGTCTCCCGAATAGTCCCCAAAAGCAGTCCATGCCATCATTACCGCGGAAAAAACCGCCATGATCAGAAAAATTAATATCAGCCGTTCATTCAAAGAAAAGGTCTCGCCCTTTCTTGACAGAGTCTTTCTGATGAACGCCAGAACTATGAATATACCTATGGTCATGGAGAATACAAAATTGTTCAGGAATATCATGGAAGCGGTCATGAGATAATCTGCATCGTTTCCCGCTGTATGCATAACAGCACTTACAAGCAAGGCAGTGACTGCCGAGTCCACAGATACTATCCACATGTATCTCCATACATTTGCCGCCGTATTGAGCCTCACATCCCCACCAAAACGTCTCCAAATCAAAAATGGAACGCTTCCGTACACCACCTGCACCAAGAAACCTAATATGCATGAGACCGTATCATATCCGGACATGATATCGGCGACTAGATTTCCAAAAGCACAGCCCAGAACCGCCGGCCAATTGAAAATAAGGCCCAGTACCGGATTGAAGGCGCTGGCAGGTCGCAGCTCAGTCATGGACACCACATGAAAAAAGTGTCGGAAGGGCATAGTCACTGCAAAAAACAAAAGACCTGTGATCAAAAAAACTGCGATGCTCCTCCCCGTGATAAATGCTTTGTTTTCGGATTCATCCATAAATTTCGTAATCATTTCATTCTATCGTCAATATGTCCACGAATCCTGTTATTTCAAAGATTTCATGTACAGACTCGTTTACATTCTTTACAATCATCTTTCCCTGTTTATTCATTGCTTTCTGGGCTGCCAGCATCACACGCAATCCTGCGGATGATATGTATTCCAGTGAACCGAAATCAAAAATCAGATTTTCCGTCTCTCCCAGACTTCTCTTGAGTTCCGCCTCCAATCCCGGTGCACTCAAAGTGTCAAGCCTGCCCTCAACTTTTATTACAAGTTCATTCCCTGATTGCTCCTTATGTATTTCCATAATGCCTCCTTTTAATATACCTGACGTATCAGTCTCTGCTATTCAGGCATGTCGCACACGCACTGTTTTCTACATATTCAATATATCATCCTTACTATCCACGATTTTATCACACCGCAGCAATCTGTGTAACCTATCTTTTATCGCAACATTGTACAGTATGCCATGCCGTTTTTCCGCTCTTCGGGTAATGCGGAATTATATACATTTTTACCATAAAAGTGTAATTTGAATATCAGAAAATTATGACTTCTCAACAAAGGTTACAGTGTTTTAATAAAATCCTCCAAAAGCCTTGAAAATAAAGGATTTATCGCAATGCGTTCGCCTTATCTCTTTATACGGTTACACACAAGTTGACTCTTTCCCTCCTTGCTCATCAGGGCAAATGCAAGGGCAAGAAAATCTCATAACAAGATATAACAAAGTGTGGCAATCGGAGAACTGTGATGTATGTGCGAATATATTATACGAAGGATTTTTCAATGGATAAGTATATTTACGATGATAAAAATTTGTAGCTTTACAATAGATGTGAGACCTCCGGGACAGAAAAAAGCGATAAAAACGATGTATTTCGAAGGAAGATATATGAAACATGTTATTTGTCCTGTCTGCAGTAGTATCTGTATTAAATATGTAAAGAATAAATCGGGATCTCAAAGATGGTATTGCAGGAATTGTTCCGATATCCATACTCCTAAAATCGATAATTCATAAAAGCAGTTAAAAATATTCTTAAAGTGGCTGTTCAGTAAACAAACTCAAAAGGGAATACCGGGTGAGGGACGAGCGTTCAGAAGAAAAACAACTCAGTTTTGGAACATATGGCCTATGTCACCGAGAGTTGAACAACAAGATGGTGTGGTGTATGTCGAGAAGAAAAAGAAGTATGGGCGATGAGGTTCATTGAATGGATGCAGAAGTACAATGAGTTTCTCAGTCAGCTAATAATATGGCGAATATGGAAACAGCAGACCTACGCATGAAAAGCTTCTCAAAGCACAACGTTCGATCATGATATTGCTTAAAGAAGGGACGATGTTCACTTATCTTGATGAGACTTTAAGACATGAGATCGATAAAACACCTTCAACCAATAAGCAAATCGAGGGAGGTATCAATTCAAGGCTTAGAGAGATGCTTAAAACGCATAGAGGTTTATCTATCGAAAGAAGAATAAAAGCGGTTTTCTGGTGGTGCTATATGCACTCACCGGAACCGCCTGATGCTACTGAATCATCGAAGCTGATGCCAACGGACGAGAGCATCGCTGATATATACAGGAAGATGGCCAAACAAGAAAAACTATCCGGTGATATCCCTGATTGGGGAGATGCGATCGTATGGAGCGAATTTCATAAATCCAGTGAATGCCCTGGTTATTGAAATTAGGGCCACCAACTCTTTTTCTCCTATAACCCTAAAATTGCAGGTTATATACATTTTTACTATAAAATAAGTACCCACGCCTACGATTTTATCGTATAATGGATGCACATCGGTTTTTTTTAATTAGTAAAGGGGACGATTATGATTTTGAATTTTATCACTAGATTTGAAAATGCACTGAAGTATTCTCCGGATAAAGAAGGGGGCGCATCCTCGGAGCATCGGGCCCATATCCCCATCCTCAAAGCCGGCCGCCGAGAAAAATGGCCTCTCACATTCTCGGAACGCCAGATGGTAACCGAACAGGCCATGGCTCCGGACTCGGTGGCATACAATATCAATCACTATGCTCTGCGCATAGAGGGCGAGTTCCATATTGATAAATTCAAAAAAGCTGTCAATGATCTGGCAAAGCGCCATGCCATCCTGCGTTCATATTATCCCTCGGAAAAAGGGGAATACACTCACCGCATCGCAGACCGGATATGCATCCCGGTAAGCCTCACCGAGTGCGAACCGGATGATGTGAAACAGATGACCAGTGACTCCAACAAACCGTTCGATCTTTCGAAAGCCCCTCTTTTACGTTTCCATATATATAAGCACAGTAACCGTGAACATACCGTTCACCTTTGCGTGCATCACATTATAATAGACGGTCTGAGCATGAAAGTTTTCCAGAGCGACCTCTTTGAACTGTATGCCGGAAATGATCCGGAGCCTGTAGAGCTAGACTACCTGGATCATGCAGTTTGGCAGCAGGATAACACAGATTTCAACGAAGGGGAAGCACTCTTCCGCGAAATGTTCTCCGACGGTGTGCCTGAAACAGACATGCCCACCGTCCCCATAAGACCTGATGTTTTACCATTTGCCGACGAGCATGTATCGGCTCACGTTAACGCTGATACTATAAAATCCGCTGCCACAAAATTCGGCGTCACCCGATACGGGATAATGATGTCCGCTTTGGGTATCACCCTGGGCAAATACTGCGGCAGTGAGGATATAGTGGTGGGCACTGCCATGAGCGGTCGCACCATGAAAGAACAGACCGACATGATAGGCATGTTCGTAAACACCCTGCCCGTGCGCCTGACACCCCGGGGCAGCATGACTGTCTCAGACTATATAACACAGACTGCTGCCACTATAAAAAACGTAAAAGCCAATGAAACATACCCTTTTGAAAGACTTGTTCCCGTGTTGGCTCCTGACAGAAGCCCGTCCCGTTCACCGGTATTCGATCTGATTTTTAACTATCTTCATGAGGATCCTTTACCTGTGATCCATGGTGCTACTGTAGAACAATTAGAACTTGATAGACAGGCTCTCGCCATAGACCTGCAGCTTGAAGCCATACATCGCGGTGATATGATGGACCTGACTCTTTCATATTCCTCCAAGCTCTACTACAAGGAAGTGATTGTCAATTTTATGGAGCAGTATGCCGCCGTGCTTGAGAGATTGGCAAAATGTGACCCGGAACAGAACATCATTGATATATCCCGTCTTCCGGATAGTCAACGTATCCAGATCCTTGAGGATTTTTCCGGAAAAAAGGACGATGCCTACAAAGACGAAACCGTTGTAGGGCTTTTCCGCAGACAGGCAAAGGCGACCCCCGACAACCGTGCGGCTGTCTTTCTCAACCGGGAAATCTCATACCGGCAGTTGGATGACATCACCGATCGGCTTGCAGCGCATCTGGCCTCCTTGGGAGTTGGAAAAGGCTCTGTGGTAGGCATAATGGTGGAACGCGGCATGATGATGCCAATAGGCGCTCTGGCAGTGTTGAAATCCGGAGCCGCATATCTGCCTATGGACCCCGCCTATCCTTCTGAACGACTGCAGTTCATGGTGGATGATGCCCGGGCGGACATCATAATTTCAGACCCGGAGTTCTATAACAAACTCCCAAACTTCAAAGGGAAATTCATCGACAGCGGAATCACGGAATCCCTTCCCGCGCCCTCTGCTGTTCCACCTGAACCTTCACCCCGGGATCTGCTCATATTGCTGTATACTTCAGGCACAACAGGGAATCCCAAGGGTGTCATGATACTTCACAAGAATCTTGCAAATTTCCTGCAGTATTATTGTCGCGAATACCGCATTTCAGCCACAGATAATATACCGGCTTACGCCAGTTTCGGGTTCGACGCCTGCATGATGGATATGTATCCCACTCTTATAAGTGGCGCTTGCCTTCACATAATACCGGAAAAAATGCGCCTCGACCTGACAGGCCTGGCTAGATATTTTGATGATAACAACATCTCGATTGCATTCATGACTACACAGCTGGGTAGGCAGTTCGCAGAAACCATGGAAGGAAGGACTCTCAGGGCGCTTTCAATCGGCGGTGAATCTCTCACGCCCCTGGAGCCTCCCGCATTTGATTTCTACAACCTTTACGGACCTACGGAATGCACTATAATAAGCAACCGGTTCAAGGTCGATAAACTTTACTCGCGAGTTCCTATAGGAAAGCCTTTGGACAACACCTCCATATACATAATAGATCAGCACGGCGATCTCGCGCCTGTAGGCGTGGCCGGCGAGATGTGCATATCGGGCAGACAGGTGTCTAAGGGATATCTGAACCGTCCCGACCTAACAGAGGAAAAATTTGCGGACAACCCGTTTTCCGATGATCCTGATTACGCCACCATGTATAAAAGCGGCGATGTGGCACGTTTTCTCCCATCCGGAGATATAGATTTCATAGGACGACGGGATTTCCAGGTGAAGATTCGCGGTTTCCGTGTAGAACTGACAGAAATAGAGGGCCGTATAAGGGAATACGAGGGCATAAATGACGCCACAGTAATAGCCCAGGAAGATGCAGCAGGCGGCAAACGTATAGTCGCTTATGTGGTTTCCGATTCCAACGTGGACATAAAGGCGCTCAATTCCTTCATAGGAGAAGAGCTTCCCGCATATATGATCCCCGCCGCCACCATGCAGATAGAGCGCATGCCACTGAATCAGAACGGCAAGGTCAACAGAAAGGAACTGCCTAAAATATCCATACAGGCAGAAGAAATCGTACCTGCAGCCACAGAATTGCAAAAGGATATACTCCATATCGTCTCCTCAATAATCGGCATGGACGACTTCGGTATAACCACCGACCTTATGTATGCAGGCCTCAACTCTCTTTCATCCATAAAGGCCGCCGCCGCTATAACAGAAAAAACCGGCAAGCAACTGAGCACAATGGATCTCATGCGTGAAAAGACGGTGGAGAAAATTGCGGCACTCCTTGAAAAAAAATGTGACTATGTGGAAAAAACCTTTGAAAAGCGGGACATGTACCCTCTTACTCAGAACCAGCTGGGTTTGTACTTCGCCTGTGTAAAAGATCCTGTAACCTTGGCCTACAACATACCTTTTGCGCTCTCTCTGGATCCCGGTACCGATGTTCAAAAGCTGAGAAGAAGTATACTTGACGTCATAGATGCTCATCCATACATAAAGACCCATTTCACCATGAAAGAAAACGAACCCATGCAGCTCCGTCGCGACCATGCGATCATAGAAATCCCATACAATGAATGCACTCAAATGGAATATGAGAAGTTGCTCTGTGATTTCGTACGCCCTTTTAATTTCTTTGAAGGCGAACTCTTCAGAATAGAGTTATACCGCACAGAAAATGAACTTCATATGCTCTGTGACTTTCATCACATAATATTCGATGGTGGCTCCATGGATATTTTCCTGAGAGACCTGTCTGCGGCATACAATGGCGCTCGCCTTAAGTCAGAGGATTTCACCAGCTTCGATCTGGCTCTGGCAGAAGAAGATCCCGGAAAAACAGATGCCGCAAAAAAGGCAGAAGACTTTTTCCGGTCCAGGCTCGGTGACGGAGAAGGTGCCACATCTATTCCTGAGGATGGCGAAGCCAATGGTGCCGGTCACCCCGAAACCGTGAGAACCTTCATTGTGAAAAGCAGTTTAGACGACGCTGTAAAAGGTTTGGGTATCACTCCATCCAATCTGTTTTTAGCGGCCACAGCTTTCGTCACCGGTCGCTTCGCTTCTGTGAGGGAGGCCCGCATAGCCTATATAACCAACGGGAGGGACGGTGCACAGCTTCAGAACAACATAGGCATGCTTGTAAAGACTCTTCCCATGGTTTTGAAAACCGATCCTGATATGACTGCAGAAAAGTTTTTGAAGTATGTCCATCAGGAAACCGTCGATGTTCTGGAGCACCAGGCCTATTCCTACCTCCGAGCCTCATCTGACTGGGGATATGACGCTCAGCTCCTGTATGCATATCAGGGGGGCGTAGTTTCGGAACACACTCTTGGGGACCGCCCCATGACCTTTTCGGTCTTGGGACTCAACAAGGCAAAGTTCCCTATATCTGTAAACATACAGGAGGCACCTGATCGTTACACCGTGGAAGTGGAATACGATGATGCCGTCTTCGGCAAAACATACATGAAAACATTCTCGGAATGTATAGCAAATGCAGCTTCCATCCTTGTCTCATCTCAGGATAAGACCCTGAGCCTCCTCTCCCTCATTACCGGAAAGGAGGAAAGCTACGCGGCCTCTTTCGACACCCGGACGGAACCGTTGCCTTTCAACTCTCTCCAAGAGGTGTTCGAGGATCTGGTATCGGCAGCACCTGATGCCCCTGCTCTTACCGCATCAGACGGAACCCTGTCTTACGGCGAGCTGAATCGCCGCGCAAATGCTCTGGCCCATTCTCTCCTGGATCTGGGGATAGAAAGAGGGGATCGCATCGCATTTATGCTGCCCCGCGACAGTAGAATCATAATATCCATGCTGGGTATAATCAAAGCGGGCTGCGCCTATATACCGGTGGATCCGGATTATCCTGAGGATCGCATAAAACATATTCTCTCTGACAGCGATGCCGGATACATACTTACAGACGGCATGGGAAAAACAGAAAATTCTCTGGATATAAACGAATTGCTAAAAAACAAAAACACTGGCAATCCCCTATTGCCCGTGACAGAAAGCGACCTGTGCTACATGATCTATACTTCCGGATCCACAGGCAGACCCAAAGGCGTCATGCTAACCCATGGTAACATAATCAACTATGTGCTGGATAAGCCGGAAAATCTCCATGTGCAGGTGCTGAAAGAGAACAGGTGCACGATGGTATCGGTTACTACGGTAAGTTTCGATATGTTCCTGAAAGAAGCCTTCTCAACTCTCATGAACGGGTTGAGGCTGGTTCTGGCAGACGATGAACAATCAAAGAATCCCGATAAGCTGGCCTCGCTATTCAGGTGCACCGGAGCAGACGCATTTAATGCCACTCCGTCCCGTATGCTTCAATACATGGAATTGGATGACATGAAAGAAGCCCTGTCAAAATGTAAGGTGATAATGGCCGGTGGAGAAGGCTACCCCACCCAGCTGTATGAAAGGCTGCGGGATATCACTGATGCCCTATTGATCAACACATACGGCCCCACTGAAACCACCGTATCCTGCAACGGAAAACTCCTCTCCGATAAGACTATAACCGTGGGCCCGCCTCTTTACGGCGTAACGGAACTGGTTATGGACATAGAAGGCCATCCTCTGCCTGCAGGTGTCACAGGAGAACTCTGGATAGGAGGAAATGGCGTGGCAAAAGGATATTTCGGCAACAGTGAACTCACCGCCCAGCGATTTTGCGATTTTGGTGGAATACTATACTACAGATCCGGTGACCTTGCTCGCATTACAAAGGACGGCGAAGTAATCATACTGGGACGTAACGACGGTCAGATCAAACTGCGCGGCCTGCGTATAGAACTGGGTGAGGTGGAAAACGTGCTGAGTTCGCAAACCGGTATAAAAAGCTGTGTCGTCCTGGTAAAGAAACTTCACGGGCAAGAACACTTGTGCGCTTACTTTACTGCGGATCACACCATATCCATTGAAGACCTGAGAGAATCCCTGGCCCGGTCTCTTACCAAATATATGGTGCCCACAGCTTACCTGCAACTGGAAAGCATGCCCATGACCCCCAATGGTAAAATAGACCGCAAGTCTCTCCCCGATGCAAAACTCATGCAAAGGGAAAACTACGAGGCCCCGAAAAATGAAGCGGAACAGGCCTATTGTGAGATATTTCAAAACATACTTCATATGGAGCGTATAGGTGTTACGGAAAACTTCTTCGATCTTGGCGGAACTTCTCTACTGGTAACACAAGTGACCATAGATGCCGCCGCCAGGGGATTTACTCTAAGCTACAGCGATGTATTTGCAAATCCCACTCCCCGTGAACTTGCCGGTCTTGAGCTGAAACCGACTGATGTCCGCAAAGATGATGATATATGCAGCTATGATTACGATTCACTGGAATCAGTCCTTAAGAATAACACCTTAGATGCTCTGCGAGCAGGAAAACAGCGTGAACTGGGTAATGTATGCATAACGGGAGCTACCGGATTCCTGGGAATACATGTGCTCTGCCAGTTCCTGCGCAATGAGAAAGGCACCGCCTACTGCGTGGTTCGCGGAGGCAGGACTTCGGCCACAGATCGCCTGAAAAGCATGCTGGTTTATTATTTCTCCGACGGTTTCGATCGGCTCTTCGGATCACGCATAGTCGTGATAGACGGAGATATCACAAGGCTCGATCTTTTTGATAAACTCGAAGGTCTTCCCATAGATACCTACATAAACTGCGCTGCCAACGTAAAACATTTTTCAGCGGGCACCGATATAGAAGATATAAATGTGGGCGGAGTAGAAAACAGCGTGGCCTTTTGCAAAAAGAAAGGCTGCCGGTTCATACAGATATCCACTGTCAGCATAGCGGGCATGAGCGTGGACGGCACACCTGACGAAAACCTCAAGCTTGACGAAAATATGCTGTACTTCGGACAGGACCTCTCAAACAAATACACTCACAGCAAATTCCTTGCGGAACGCATAACCCTTGAAGCCATAAGAGACGGCATGGACGGAAAGATAATGCGTGTGGGCAATCTCATGGCCAGACAGGAGGATGGAGAATTCCAGGCGAACTTCAAAACAAACAACTTCCTGGGCAGGATCAAGGCATATCACCTTATCGGACGCATACCTTACGGAGATATGGGCATGGATGCTGAATTCGCTCCCATAGACTGCACTGCCTCCGCCATACTCCTTTTAGCCAGGACTCCCGAAAAATGCTGTATATTCCATCCATATAACGACCATTCTGTGTTTATGGGGGATATAATAGATGCTCTCGGCCATGTAGGAATAGATATACTGCCCTGCGAGACGGAAGATTACAAGGCTGCATACACAGAAGCTATGCTGGACAGAAAAAAAGCCCGGCACATGAATTCACTCATCGCCTATAAGGAACATGGAAGACGTGTGGTACCTGTGGGTTCCGTCAACTGCTACACCTCGCAGGCGTTGCTCAGATACGGCTTCCAGTGGCCTATCACCACTCAACAGTATCTGTCGAGCTTCTTTGAGACGGTAAAGGGTCTAGGATTTTTCGACAGGGACATGGATATAGGGTAAGAAAAATGTATGAGCGAACAGGTGTACTGGTCAGAAAAAAGTTCAGAGAATATTTGCTTCCAACCCTGATGACTTCGATGGCCATATCATTGGCTTCGGTGGTGGACAGCATGATAGTGGGGCTTCTCCTGGGGTACAAGGCTCTTGCCGCCCTGGGTCTTGCTTCCCCAATAATATTCTGTATAAATGTAGTGTATATGCTCTTCGGTACCGGGGGCATAACTTTTGCATCCATAGAAAGAGGCCGCCGCCACGACAAACGGGCAAATCATGTTTTTACCCTGTCCATTCTGTGCGGAACAGGAGTGATGATACTTTTTCTTGCGATTATGCTTGTTATCATGGAGCCTGTATCCATCGCCCTTGCCGCAGGCGACGAATACCTTGCCTCCATTACAGCAGATTATCTCAGGCCTCTAATGTTTGCAGGTCCCACCCTTATGTTCTCTTTCGGAATTGCTCTGTTTATCCGAACAGACGGGCGACCTAAAAGCACCGCTGTAATAGTAATTTTGTCCAACAGCGTAAATCTCCTGCTGGATTTTCTCCTTATCGGATTTCTGGATACAGGCATAGCGGGTGCGGGCATATCCACCGCTGCAGGCTACACTGTAGGCATATTGACACTTATCCCTTATTTCAGATCCAAAAATCGTTTCTTCCGGTTTACAAAACCTTCCAAAGCGGAAATCAAGGTAATATGGGATATAATACTCATAGGCTTCCCAAAAGCGCTGACCCAGCTCACATCATTTTTCCGTTCCATGCTGCTCAACGCCATAGTCGTTTTTTCTTTGGGCTCCATAGGCATGTCAGTTATGACGGTGTGCACAAATGCTTTATTGATATCCAATATATTCGTCAATGGCACATCCGATTCTCTTTTGCCTATAGTAGGTACTCTGTTCGGTGAAAAAGATTATTACGGCATACGCAAAACCGTAAAAAGCGCATGCAAAGTCCTGACATTTGCCTGTGTAGGTCTCATGGCTTTTTTTATGATAACACCTGCAACGGTAGGCCGTTTCTTCGGTCTGTCCGGACTGCAGGAACTTGCCGTTCTTGAACCCGCTATCCGTCTCTTTGCCCTTTATCTGCCATTCAGTGCCATCAATACAGTGCTTGAGAATTTTTACGCAACCACAAACAGGGAAAAACTCGCCTCCCTTATTGCTATTTTAGACGGACTGGTTTTTGTTTGTCTCTTTGCTTTTCTTTTATCCCTTGCAGATCCGAATCTTATATGGCTTTGCTACAGTTTATCCGGTCTGGCAACGGTGCTGGTGCTGCTGGCCGCCGCCGCCGTCATCCGGCGCAGGGAAAATGTAGCGGGCCTGCTGATGATAAATGAAAAAACCGCTCCGGGAGCGATTTTAGATGTGACTATAGAAGCCTCACCTAATCATGCGGCAGGCATCTCCTGCCGGATTATTAAATTTTGTACAGAAAACGATGTGGACCAGCTCACAGCAAACAGACTCGGTGTAGCAGCGGAAGAAATGGCTGCCAACACTGCAGCACTGGCTCACAAAATCACCAAACCCGGCTCTATAGATATAATGCTGCGTATAACTGAAAAAGAATTGATTCTACGCTTTCGCGACAACGGGGAAATATTTGATCCCACATCTTGTGAGCCCGGTGGATCCCCTGACCCGGAACTTACCACAGACGGTATACAAGTTATGAAAAAACTGGCTTCAAATTTGGATTACAGCCGTCAGTTAGGATTTAATACCACCATACTTACCTTCTCTCGGAATCATTTTAGGAAAAATCCCCGAAATCTCTATTAACATCTTTCCGCCAGAAGTTCACTTCTTTTTATCTCTATCATCTCCACATCCTCATCGGCCGCACATGCCGCGCATATCTCATATTCTTCTAAACCGGCCCAGTACAAATACCAGGTTTTTCCCCTGATTTTATGGGGGCCGTCCTCGACAGGCATTATATCAAAACTCTCCGGCGCCATGGACAATCCATCCCCCACTGCCTTCATCACGCTCTCTTTCCCTGTCCACAATCTGTAAAAATCTCGGCGATTTCTATGCTGAAGAAGCCATTTCATCTCTTCTGCCGTAAAACATTTTTCTGCAACAGAAAGGGAATACGGAGACACGTGTTCTACGTCCACACCCACCTCATGATGTGAAACCGCAATCACTGCATAAGATACGGAATGAGACAGGTTGAAAAAGACATCCTGTTCCTTTAGATATGGTTTTCCGTAAGGTCCAAATGCCAGATCCTCACCATATCCCTTTCCGAGAACATGACGCAACATAAGTCCTCCCACAAGGCATCTTGCACGATCCTCATTACGAATATACCGATACATGCGTTCCCTGCGCTGAGGCAGAAGATACTCTGATCCGCGAAGATCAGCGAAGTCATGGATTTTACAATAGAAAATTTTCATTTATCTTTTCTGTATGCGGACGCCGCCAGAGATCCTATATACGCCGCAACCAGCATTGGCACAACAAAACGAATGGGCATACACAGGAAAAGCACTGCCACTGCAGTGACAGGCTTTCCCATTACCGCTCCGCAAAGGGCGGACACTGTGGCCGCCACCGCAAATACGGGATTGACTCCGGTAAATGCCGCAAGAGCATATCCCAGAGCTGTACCAGAATATATGACGGGGAAGATGTTTCCACCCCGCCACCCGAAAGCTATACATATATTGGTCAAAACGATCTTACACGCAGCTATAGCCACCAACAATCCTGCTGTGATACCGGTCCAATCTTCCATCAGATAGCTCAGCTGATGTTCGCCGCTGAACATAGTTTCGGGTATGGCCGTTCCCAGCAGTGCTACTGCTATTCCTGCCGTCATGCAGCTGATTACTCTGCGCTTTTCCGCATATCCTGCCAATTTTCCGGTGACTTTTTCCACAAGGATATAAAGGATCCCCGCTAAAGTTCCGGCTGCAGCAAAAACTGCAAAGTACTTCCAGTCGCTCCATGTAGGAACATCCTCATATGAAAACCGGGGCAAACCGCCTCCATCTCCGAAAATATGTCCCAGACCCATCATTCCTGCGAAGCCTCCGGCTATGGCACAAATATAAACTATGGTTTTGAGCAGTCGGAACTCCTTCGCTATGAAATATTTTCTGTTCTCACTCCTTCTATGCTCATAGTTGTTGGCAAAGCCATAAAAAGGGGCGTTGAATATTAGGCCCAAGGTGGCTGCCATACCTGCCTCTGCAAGCTCTCTTGCCTGTTCCCCTTTGTACTTCAATCTGTCGCCGGCCCAGCAGCAGAGCCCCACTATCATACCCGTAAGGCCAGCCTCAGGACCCAGAGATCCTCCGAATATGAGAGGCATCAGAGCGGCACAGGCTACAACGTGTATATTGTTATAAGGATAAGTACCGTCAGCTTTCAACTTTCCCATCACTGTTTCCAAGCTGTCAGGCAACACTCCGAACTTTGTCTGGAACAATCCAATGAGCAGTCCTCCTGTAAGGCATACCGTCAGCGTGTACAACAAACCGCCATCTATTTTTTCAGGCAGATAATCCCACAGAAACTCGATCCCCAGATTCATCACCTTCAGGACCAGCCAAACCAATCCGCCGGCAACAGCCCCCAGAATCAGCCCGTAAAGTGAGAAAATAAGGCCGTTTTTGATCTTTTTCTCTCTGTTCAGGCTTCTACCGGTGTCTTTATCTAAATCTCTGTTGCATCCGTTGCTTAAATCGTTGTTCAATTTGTTGTTTTTATTCATGATAATACAGGTTTCTACAGCTTCTCCTTTTTTCTTTCCCTGAAAAACTCCTCTACATAATCAACATCGCTTGGAGTATCCACATATTCCGTGCCCCTTTTCTGCCGTGTTTCACGGCCTTTGCCTGTTATGAGCACCACTGTGCCGGCGTCGGCCCGGGAGAGGGCTTCTCTTATAGCGTCTCCTCTATCCTCGATTATCTCATAATTCCCCTCCTGTTTCCGTATGTGCACCGCAATCTCTTCCAGTATTTTTATCACCGGCTCTTCCCCTGCATCCTCCTCCGTCAGGAAACATATGTCTGCGTATTTTCCCGCTATCTCTCCCAGTTCACGTCTACGACCCAAAGCCTTTTTCCCGGGGCATCCAAAGACTATGAATATCTTTTTGTCCGGATATTCCTCTTTCACAGCTTCGAACAGTGTGCGGAAACTCATCTGATTATGGGCGTAATCCACGAATACGGTTATCTCCTCATCTCCCAGAACTTCCATGCGCCCGCTTACCTTCGCACTTTGAAGTCCTCTCTCTATACTGTCCACCGGTATACTCAACCCTATGGCTGCGGCAATGGCGGCCAGAGCGTTTTTCACATTGAAAAGTCCAGGCATATTTATACTGAACTCTCTGTCAAAATCGGAACTCCTCACCCTGAATCTCACCCCTTCTCTGGATGGCTTCAGGTCATATCCGAATATATCCGCTCCTTCTTTCAGTCCAAAGGTTATCATCCTTTCTGTAACCGGACTAGCTTTTGCCCGCTGTATAAATCTGTGACACTTGGAATCGTCAAGACTTATACATGCCACCCTGCTCTGATCGAAAAGTATCAGTTTGGAATTCTCATAATCCTTTACCGTAGGATGTTCTACATCGCTTATATGATCATTTCCTATGTTCATGAAGATTCCCACATCGAATATCACTCCGTCCGTCCTGTGATATTTGAGGGCCTGGCTGGACACTTCCATCGAAAGGAATTCTATGCCGCTGTCCACCGCATTTTTGAAATGACGATGGAGCATTATGGCCTCAGGTGTGGTCAGATGGGACTCTTCCCTTATAACTCCGTCATAGTTGTCTATGCCGCTGATTATGGCGGTTTCATTGCCTCCTCTGGCCTTTTCGTAATCATCTAATATGGATTTTACATAATATGCCGTGGTGGATTTGCCTTTGGTTCCGGTAATCCCAACAAGCTTTAACTTTTTCCATATATTCCGGTAATATGTCTCCGAAATCACCACCATGGCCTTTTTTATGTCTCTGACTATCATATAGGGTATGATGCCCCATTCTTCTTTGTACTGTACCTCGCTCACATATGCGAATGCTCCGTTTTTTATTGCCTCCGACAGATACTGAGGTCGAAAATGAGCACCTTTGCATATGAAAAGAGTGTTTCCCTCCACATCTTTTGAGTCATATGATATATATCCCACTTCCTTCCCGATAATATCTCCCGGCAGGTAACTATGCTCTAACAGTCCGGCCTGCCTCAATCTGTTTTCATATATCTTCAATTCTGATCGTTCCATTTTTCCCCCTCACTATCAGACAGAGTCGCCTCCAGTCTTAGTCTTCCCGTAAGCATCTCATAAAAAGCCACCTGCGTCATATTGATATATGTAGTCACCGGAGATACACATATTACTACCAGCACCGAACACGCTACGAAGGACCAGTAGGTGATATCCATTCCCAGCAACGCCAGGACGACTCCTCCCGGTATACATGACAGGATTATCCATCCCATAAATGACAGATAAAGTACAAACAGTGTGGCTTTGTTACCATTCATCAGGTATTTGCTCTCATTTATGCACATGAGGATCGGTTTTTGCGGATCGTCTGCTAGGATGTAAAACGCCTGACTATATCGCAATGCGGCTATTATCCCCGGAATTATTAACAGAAAACTCCAGAGTATCACAAACAAAACAATAAGCAAATACAATCCCAAAGCCTTTCCGAAAAACTGGAATCCGTCAAATATCTTCATTGGCGACACATCCTGTTTTCTGAACATGGCTATAAAAAACATGGCCAGGCCGTATGTGAATGCTCCCACAATAAGCAGAGAGTACAGCTGAGACGCAGGGGTCGACCTGCTCAGCTCGGCATTCATCTGATTCATCGCCATACTCATGCCGCTGTTGTCTGTATAATATACGGTGCCGAATAGGCCATCCAGCACCAGAGGCGGCACTTCCACCAGCATGACATAAAGAAGCGTGGCCGCAAGAGCGTTTGCCCAGTTACGAGCAAGCGCCTGCCTGGCTATATTCCTTATGCCGGAACATGACATGGTTATTATCCTGTTGGGTGGCGGAGTGTTTGAATAGTTGTTCATGATAAAACATTCCTTTCCGTTTTATATCTTTGCATCCATCATCATTTTTGCTCAGCTGCACCGGATCTTACAGCTGCCTCTGCCACCGCTTTCGCTACAGCAGGGCCCACTTTTGGATCAAAAGCCTTGGGTATTATATTCTCAGCGCTGAGATCCTCCGGAGAAATGAGCCCGGCGAGAGCCTCCGCTGCAGCCAGTTTCATAGCCTCATTTATATCCTTTGCCTTTACATCAAAGGTCCCTCTGAATATCCCCGGAAAAGCAAGCACATTATTGACTTGATTTGGAAAGTCCGACCTTCCTGTGGCTATGACTGCTGCACCTGCTTCTACGGCTTCATGCGGGAATATTTCTGGAACGGGGTTGGCACACGCAAAAATCACCGGATCCCTGCCCATGGATGACACCATATCTTTTGTCAAAAGCCCGGGGGCCGATACCCCTATAAACACGTCGGCTCCTTTTATGACATCTCCAAGGCTCCCTTTTTCTTTATTCAGATTGGTCACCTGAGCCATTTCTTCTTTGATCCAGCTCATTCCCTCCTGCCTACTTCTGTATATGGCGCCTCTTCTGTCGGTCATCACTATATTCTTGTAGCCTGCCGAAAGCAGCAGTTTTGTGATGGATATAGCTGCAGCTCCGGCACCCGATGTGACTATTTTAACGTCCTCTTTCTTTTTCTCCACAACTTTGAGAGCGTTGGTGAGGCCCGCAAGGGTTATCACCGCCGTTCCGTGTTGGTCGTCATGAAAAATGGGGATGTCACATTTTTCCTTCAGCTTCTTCTCTATTTCGAAGCACCTGGGCGCAGATATGTCTTCCAGATTTATCCCACCGAAAGAACCCGATATCATATATACCGTTTCCACTATGGTGTCCACATCCTTAGACTTTATGCATATAGGAAAAGCGTCCACATCGGCGAATGCTTTGAAGAGCACGCATTTACCTTCCATAACAGGCATCCCCGCTTCAGGCCCTATATCTCCCAGACCAAGCACTGCAGATCCGTCTGTTACTACCGCACACATATTCCATCTTCTCGTGAGCTCATAACTCTTTTCCGGATCCTTTTGTATCTCCAAACAGGGTTGGGCCACGCCCGGTGTATAAGCCAAAGACAGATCATCTTTCGTGCTTACCGGCACCGTGGCGTTCACCTGTATCTTCCCTTTCCATTCCTCATGCAGCTTCAAAGATTCTTTCGCGTAATCCATATTTTCCTCCACGACTGGCTTTTTCAGGTCTCCAAGACGACCTCCGGCCACATTTTCAGGCCGGCCCACACTGCTCGGCTTACTTTGCCGGAACAAGTCACACTCTTCAAAGAGGATACCATAAATCTCATGTTTTTACCAGTTGACGGATAGATAAAAACTGCGAACGGTGATCCGCTCGCAGTCGTATTTTCATACTACGTTCCTTCAGCGATACATATTAATAAAGATTTGCAAATATCTCTCTGATCTCTTCGTCTGTAAGGAATACATAGTTGTTGGCCAAAAGCCTCTGCTGATTGTCTACTGTCATCTTTGTGAACTCGTCGATCTGGGCTTCGGTCATTCCGTATTCTTTGAGAGGTTTCTTGGCAACCAGTTTGCCCAGGAAGTTCTCCATCTCATCATAGACAACATCTACATCGCATCCGAGTATGTCTGCAAAGATCTTATTGCAGGATGCGATCTTTCCGTTGGGGTCTTTTCTCATGTACATCTTGAACACTTCGGTGAAGAACTGATAGTTGGCTTCGCCGTGAGGTACGTGGAAGGCTCCTCCTATAGCATAGGAAAGTGCGTGAACTGCTGCGCATCCGGCATTTCCGAAAGCTATGCCTGCGTAACATGATGCCAGAAGGAAGTCTTTGAGATAAGGCTTTCTTGCTGCAGCATCGTTTCCGCCGTCTATGACTTTCTTATATCCATCCATGATGATCTTGATGGCTTCCAGTGAATACATCTCTGTGAAAGGTGATGCCTTAGGTGAGAGATATGATTCAACGGCGTGGATGAGCGCATCGATGGAACTGGTTGCGAATACTTTGTCCGGAAGTCCCTCAAGGGATTCGGGAATGAGTACTGCATCATCAGCATATGTTTCATCACATGCTATACCCTTCTTTGTATGAAGTGCTTTCAGCTCTGCGATGGCAACGTTGGTAACTTCGGATCCTGTTCCGCATGTGGTGGGCACCACTACCAGTTTCTTGATCTTTTTGGGAGGGACCTCTCCGGTATAAACATCAAGGACCTTTCCGGGGATATCTAAAGCCAGGACTTTGCATATGTCTACGATAGTGCCGCCGCCAAAGGCGATGATCCTGTCGTATTCATATTTGTCCATTTCCTCCTTTATCGCATCCATCATCTCATCGGAAGGCTCGCCCATTCCGAACTTTTCCTGGAAAACCACCGGGATATCGATGCCGTGGGGTTTAACATAAGGTGTATACATCCATTCGTTGGTCAAAAGCACGTCGCCTTTGCCCAGCTGGAACTCTTCTGCAAACTCTTTGAAAGTATCAAAAGAATGGATCTTCGGTACTACTCTTAATGATAACATTTTGACCTCCTGTCATTGATTAATAAGGAATATTGAATCTTTCTTTGAACTGCTCTTTCAGTTCTTCCCTGAAATCAGGATGAGCGATATCTATGAGCTGTCTTGCCCTGTCATGGAGCGTACGCCCTTTCATCTCAGCTATACCATATTCAGTAACGATGTAATCAGCATCGCATCTGGAAGTGGTAACTGCTGCTCCATGGTCCAGATAAGGCACGATCTTGGATATCTTAGTGCCGTCCTTCATCACGTTTACTGAAGGCATCGCTATTATAGCCTTGCCCAGTCCGTCGTGAGTCATAGCCGCACCTCTGACAAAGTCCACCTGTCCGCCAACTCCGGATATCTGCTTCGTTCCTATACATTCAGAACATATCTGACCCATAAAGTCTACCTGTACGCAAGCGTTTATACATACCAACTTGGAGTTCTGTGCAACGACTTCAGGGTTATTTACATAATCTACAGGCCTCATCTCCACGATGGGATTATGATCGGCAAAATCATAGAGCTTTTTCGTTCCCATGAGGAATGTTGCTATCATCTTGCCTTTGTTGAGAGATTTTTCTGAGCAGTCGAACACGCCTTTCTCATACAAGTCGACCACGCCGTCTGAGAACATTTCCGAATGGATGCCCAGATGCTTTTTGTCTCCCAGCTGTGCCAAAACAGCATCCGGGATAGCGCCGATACCCAACTGAAGTGTGGAACCGTCTTCTATGAGAGATGCGCAGTGTTTACCTATGGCTTCCTCAACAGGTCCGATCTTTGCCGGCTTGCTCTCAAAGAGAGGGTGGGAAGTTTCAACGAAGGCATCTATATCTTCCACGTCTATGAAACAGTCTCCATACACATAGGGTACCTGATCATTCACTTCTGCCAGTATTATTTTTGCCGATTTTGCGGCCTGCATGGTGTAGTCGGAGGAAACGCCTACGCAACATTTTCCATTTTCATCCGGCGGTGCTACTGTAACGAACAGAACATCCACATGGAAGATACCTTTTCTTATGTATTTCGGTACTTCATGGAAAAATACAGGAACGAACTCTCCATGCCCCTGCTCCAACGACTTTCTTGTGGAAGGGCTGGTGAACCATCCTTCGAATGTGAAGTGTTCTTTGTTCTCAGGCAATGAGTATTCACCTTTTCCGAGAGTCACCATATGAGAGATCGTTACATTTTTGTAATTCTCCTTGTTTGCCACAAGAGCATCGGCCAAAACCAGAGATTCGGCAACAGCATGAGCGAAAACGACTCTATCGCCGGACTTGACTTTTTTTACGGCCTCATCCGCACTCATTTTTCTTTCTTCATAAATCTGCTTCCAGTCCAAATTTCTTTCCTCCATATTAACTTATAAATCATAACCTATAACTTGTTTCTATTTGCCATCGATTTTTGTCGCCACCTCGTCCAGCTTATCGAGCACTTTGTCTATATGCTCTCTGTCCCACATTTTGATGAGTCCCTGCTCATATGTATACTGACAATGGGATGCGCAACAGGACGTACAGCCTCCGATAACTATGAGAAAATCATATTTTTCTCCCTCCCGTGCTATGGCGAACTCGATATCAGGTCTTTCTTTTTTAATATCCTCAAAGGCTTTCCCTCTGTCATATCTGGGGTTGCAGCCTCCACAAAATTTTACGCCGCAGATCATACTTTCTCCAAATTTAGAACAAGCCACCAAAGCCGAGGCCCGGTGGCTTGTCCGAAGTAATCAACTATTTGATGCCGGCAATAGCTTTTGCCAGTTCCTTCTTTGCAGCTATATTGCCCTGACGGGAGATCATGATCCTCTGAGCCTGAGGAGATCCTGCACCGTGCATGGACTCTGTTCTGTATCCTACTGCGGAAGATCCCAGACAGATGTTCTCCAGGAACCTGAGTATCCTCATTCTTTCTTCTGTAGTTGCCACAGGAGAAGCCTTGAAGAATTTGTTACAGAAGTCGCCGATAGTCTCGCCGTTCTTTCCTACCTTCAGGTCAGACTTGAAGTCAGCTTCAGAAGGCATGGTTACCATGAGTCCTCCTGCGATATCTTCTGCCAGTCTTACTATCTCATAAGGGAATCTCGTAACATTCTGCTTACATACGTTTGCCAGGAGCAGGTCGATCTGATAGTTCCCTGCTTCTGTAGGATATCCTTCTGCAGAACATGCGATACCGCAGCAGTAAAGCGTCTCGTTGAGATGTGTCATTTCTATGAGCTTGTCCTTGATGTGGGAAGCCTTCTGAGCTCCGTTGTAGTCTGCTGCCAGAGCTGCCGCACCGATGATGACATCGCCTACACCTACTTTGCATCCGCCATAGGACTGTCTGTGATATCCAGCGAATCTCTCTACCAGCATTCCTGCAAAGTCATACTCTCCGCAAAGGAATATCTTGTCGTTGGGGATGAATACGTCGTCGAATACTACCAAAGCTTCCTGTCCGCCGAACTGCTTGTTGCCAAGGTCTACATCTGCATCTTTTTCAAGTTTACGTGTGTCGCAGGACTGTCTGCCGTAAACCATGAACAGACCTTCAGCATCTGAAGGGCATGCGAAGGATACTGCATAATCCTTGTCGTCCTCACCCATTGCCTGTGTGGGCATGATGATGTGCTCATGAGAGTTGATGGAACCGGTCTGATGGCATTTTGCACCTCTTACGATGATACCGTCTTCTCTTCTCTCTTTGATGTGGAGGAAAAGGTCGGGATCTTCCTGAGCATGAGGAGCTGCGCCTCTGTCGCCCTTAGGGTCTGTCATTGCGCCGTCTACTACCAAGTCGTTCTCCTGAACATATTTCAGGTAATTTACGAAGTTCTCATGGTATTTTGTGCCGTATTTCTTATCCACTTCATAAGTCGTGGAAAATACAGCGTTGAAAGCGTCCATACCAACGCATCTCTGGAAGCAGGATGCTGTCTTCTGTCCGCAAAGTCTCTGCATCTTTACTTTGTTTCTCAGATCCTCTGTGCTCTGATGAAGATGGCCGAATCTGTTGATAGTCTCACCTGTCAGGTTGGATTTGACAGTCATGAGATCTGCATACTGAGGATCCTGTGCCAGGTCATAAGTCATCTTTACGCAGTTTATTGAAGGCCTGATCATAGGGTGATCCACCCAATTGTCGATTTTCTCGCCGAACATATAAACTCTGGTGTTCAATTTCCTTAAGCTTTCGATATACTGCTCGCCTGTCATTAACATAATACAATCACTCCTTTACTTTTACACTTTATGGCCGGATCGGCCGATTTCATATGTTGATCGTGCTCACGCACATAACCAATAACGTATTCTGTATTCAAACTTCTTTATTGAGTATTTTCCTTGCCATATCAATAAGATCCTCACTTACAGAAGTGTCCAATTTAACGTCAACGACGCCATCGACTTCTTTAGTGAGGATTTCCTTGACCACGTTTTCTATTGTATCTGAAGCCGACGGGCAATTGGCACACTCACCGGTAAGCTTTATCCACGCCACTCCGTCCTTGAACTCCGTCAGATAGGAACCTCCATAGTGAGCGGCCAGCACCGGGTCTACCTTTTCTTTTAAAACTCTACTGATTCTTTCTTCCATTTAAGATTACCAAATCTCCCAAAAGGCCATCATCTTGATTATACCTTTACACATAGACTTATTCAAGTATATTTTCTTCCGAAAGATACGATATATTCCCCTAAAATACAAGGGTTACAGCTTATCTGTCCGCTACTTTTTTAACAATTATACGAAGGTTCTTTCCTCCCTTTTCATGCGGCCCTCCAAACAGTGATCTCCACATACATAAGTACAGGAAAAATAAAGCCCCGGACTGTTGGTCCGGAGCTCCCTCATCAATCATTCCAAAGTTCTTCATCTGAGGGCACTTTGTTGTCAGGCATATATCTGGCTATCCTCGACACGTTCATGAGGTGTTTGTAATCGAGGTTCTCTGATATGCTGTTATGGCCCCAGCTTCCGCATCCCAGGGTATTCGTGGGAGCAAGGCCGTTAAAGAAACTTCCTCCTGCTGAACTTGCAGATACCTGATTTATCACGAATCTGGACACGCACAGGGCTTCTCCCACACGCAGTATGTTATCCTCGGAATCGGAGTGGAAAGCTACGCTGTGTCCTTTTCCCTCCTTCTCCAGATTGTCGGCAGCGATATTTATCGCCTCATCAAGGGTCTTATACTTATATGCAGCGATCACCGGCGCCATCTTCTCTCCGCCCAGCAGGTCGGTCTTTGCCGTGCCTTCCGCCACAGCCACTATGATCCTCGTCCCTTTCGGCATGTCTATGCCGGCAAGCTGCGCTATCTTTTCAGGTGACTGGCCGACGGAATGCCTGTTGGGCTTCCCGTCTTCAAAAAGAGCTCCCCTGATTTTTTCCAGCTCCCCGGGATCCTTGACTATATATCCCCCTTCCGACCGGAATATTTCCATGATCTCCTCAAAGTCTTTCTCCGGACAGATCACAGACTGTTCTCCCGAGCATATTATACCGTAATCATATGTCCTGCCGGTTATTATCTTGGGCACCGCTTCCTTATAGTCATATCCTTCATCGATTATACACTGCACGTTGCCCGCGCCTACGCCGAGTGCAGGTCTCCCGGAGCTGTACGCTGCATTGACCATCCCGGCTCCTCCCGTCGCGATGACTACATCAGCGCTGGATATGAGGGCCCGCGTGTTTTCCCTGGAATGCTGATCCAGTATCTGTATCAGATTTTCCGGATATCCGGCTTTCCCCAGTTCCGCATTTATGAGCTCCACCGTTTTTGTGCTGCATCTTATGGCTTTGTGGTGCGGGGTGATGATTATGGCATTGCCGCATTTCAATGCGAACATGGAATTGCTCATAGGCGTGACTATGGGGTTGGTGCAGGGCGTTATGGCTGCCACCACTCCCATGGGTTTTGCGACCCTCGTTATTCCCGTAGTCTCATCTGTATCCAGTACGCCTCTGGACTTTTTCCCTTTCAGGTTGCTCCACACTATTTTGGCTTTCTGCTTATTTTTAGCCACTTTGTCAGCAACGTTGCCCATACCGGTCTCATCCACGGCTATCTCCGCCAGATATTCAGCGTTGTCATATACCACTTTGGCAAGGAGCTTCACCGCTCTGTCGACCTCTTCCTGGCTCATTTTTTCAAATGGCTCATTTTTTCAAATTCCGCCTGGGCCTTCCTTGCCCTCTCTATATATTCTCCCACATATTTCAAGCTCATTTCTCTTTCGTCCATAGCGTACCTCCGTAAATATCACAGCTTTCCTTATCAAAAGTCCTTTCAATCATATATTATCACACCCTGTGCAAAAATAGTCCTTTTCTTGACATAGTCGGCACAATATTTTTGAATCTACAGCCATATCGCTCTCCATATCTAAAAACCGGGCAGCAGCTGCCCGGTTTGTTCATGAAATCATCCATATATTCGTCAAAATGTTATTTCGCTCCCTCTTTTTCTATCAGTGCCGGAAAGACCACATAGATTTTCAGCCTGCCTTCCTCATACACGGCATCTATGCTGCCCTTCATCTGTTCAGTCAGAGTCTTGGCTATGGAAAGTCCCAGACCGGTAGACTTACGCCCGGATTCCACGGTATAGAATCTGTCAAAGAGACGTCCGACTATTACAGGATCCATAGTCTCCGCCTCATTCGAAAAGCATATCACTCCTTTTTCGGTAAGGCTTATGCCCACCATATCGCCTGAACTGTACTTCACTATATTGCTGAGTATATTTGAGAATATCCTGGAGAGAGCACTTTTGTTCAGATGCCGTATGACTTTTGTTCCGGTGATATCCGTCTGTACCTCCAGCCCCTTTTGCTTGAGGGCTCCGTAATATCCTGCCACACTCTCCTCCAGAGCTCTGTTCAGCTCTACTTCTTCCGTTGTCACCGCCTCTTCGGAAACTATCAGCGAATATTCGAACAGTTCGTTGGTGAGCCGGCTCAGAGACGTTATCCTGCCTTCTATGATCCCCAGGTATCTGGCTGCATCCGAGGATATATCCTCCGCTCTGATAAGATCCGTGTAACCCATTATGGCCGTCAAAGGAGTACGCAGATCGTGGGATATGTTCGTCACTGCCTCTTTTATCTCTCTGTTGCCGCTCTGATATCGTCTTTTTTCACTTCTCAGCTCTTTGAGCTGGACGTTCAGCGTTCCGGCAAGACGGCGCATATGCTTGTCACCTGATGATATCCTTATGAGCAGATTGGTATCGGAAGAGAGCACCTCCTCCAATTCCTTTCCTATTTCGTCTGCTGCCTTTTTCAGCATATGCACCTTTACCGCCAGCACTGCGGCCACTATGGCAAGCAGGACGGCGATGAACGCAAGACTGTACATCATACCTCTCCTTGATAAGGCTCTGGCTCTTTTCTTTTAGTTGAGATCTTTCCTCCTGAAAGCAACGAGTCCTCCTGCTGTAACGCACACTATTATTATACACGAGTAAAGCATCTTTATATCATAATCTTCACCAGGCTGGTCTCTTGTTATAAGATACACCTGTCCCTGAGGTGAAAAATCCATAAGGAACTCATATACCTTCCTCTTGGTGCCGTCTACATAACCGGGATTGGGCGTCGCAGGCACCTCCACCACCTGTGCCGTACTTTCATCAAGATAGGAATAAGCTTCGTAAACTTTGGGCTCATCCAGTTTCATCTGTATGCTTATGGCCGCGATGAGCAGTGTGAACACGGTTATTATACACGCTATGGAGCTTATGGTCTTGCTGTGCACCAGCATCGCTACAGCAGTGAATATTGCCGCCGTAGCCACTGTCGACAACAGCGATACTGCCGCAAGTATGACCAGATGTTCCACATCTGTTACGAAACCTCCCAATACCGGTATGCCTGCCGCAAAAAGCACTATACAGTAGAACAGTATCATTATCAGTGATGCCGCCACTGCCGTTATCAGGTTTGCCATGTATATGGTGCTTCTTTTCTGACCTCCTATTATCTTGTTCCTTATGGTCCCGTTGCTGTACTCATCTCCCAGGAATACCCCTATGAACACGGCCTCCAGGGTGCCTATGAATATGGTGAAATAGAATGCCATCTCATCGATATGTATTTCGAACCCCTCTTGCTTCATGGTATAGAAAGATATGATATACAGGACGCACATAAGGGCCATGAATATATTGCAGAGCCAGAATATCTTCTTTTTCATCATTCTGGAAAAATTCGCAGATAAAAGTTTAGTCATCGTCCATGCCTCCTATAACATCGTATCTACCAAAGTCATCAGTATGAATTGTATCAGTTCAATCATTCTCTCCACCTCCCACAAGATTTACATAATAGCTCTCCAGACTTTCGTCTTTCTCTGATATGGAAATAACTTTGCATCCTTTCTGTGCCGCCTCCAAAACTATATCGGACAGTATGAATTCTCCATATACCTCTATTTTGTCCGTATCTGTCACTTTATACTCCGGAGCCACCCTGTCCAGTATGCCTGTAAACAGCTTCATGTCCGTGACCCGGAATATGACACACTTCCTGCATTCCATCTCCAGTTCTGTGGCTTCGATCTCCCTTACTATCCTTCCCTTGTCTATGAATCCGTAGTGGGTTGCCAGCTTGGAAAGTTCGTCCAGTATATGACTGGATATCAACACCGTTATCTGTCTTTCTCTATTGAGTTTCAGTATCAGTTCTCTCATTTCTATTATGCCCTGGGGATCCAGACCGTTTATGGGCTCGTCCAGCACCAGGAAATCCGGATCTCCTGCAAGGGCGATGGCTATGCCCAGTCTCTGTTTCATTCCCAGAGAGAATTTTTTTGCCTTCTTTTTTCCCGTGTTTTCCAGTCCCACCAGTTTCAAAAGGTCACCTATATCCTCGTATGAAGGGACTCCCAGTACTCTGAACTGCTCCCTCAGATTGTCCCATGCGGAAAGGTCTCCGTAAATGGAAGGTGTCTCCACGACGGCTCCCATCCTCTTCCTGACCCTGTTTATCTCTCTGTCATCGCCGGGGATACCGTAGATAGAATACTTTCCAGAAGTAGGCCTTTGCAGGCCGCATATCTGTCTTATTAGCGTAGTCTTTCCGGCGCCGTTTTTTCCGACAAAACCATAAATAGCTCCCTTGGGCACATTCATGTCCACCCCATTGAGAGCCGTGAAATTCCTATATCTTTTTGTCAGTCCTTCAACGGATAATACATACTCCATGTTCCATGCCTCCTTTGATCATTTGCCTCAAGGTTAACACGACATGGTTAAGAAAACGGTTAAGAAAAAAGTAAAGAAAAAGTAAAGATTCCATCCTGCGAAACAGATGCAAATCACGCCCTGGTGAGCTTGAACCCTATGCCCCACACAGCTTCGATGCGTTCTTTTCCGTCAGCGGCCGCCAGTTTGCGTCTCAAATTGCTCACATGGACTTTAAGCGAGCTGTCGGTGCAGTCGGGAGTATCACCGCTTATGAGATCCAACATGACAGATTTGGTTATTATGCGAGGATAGTTGATTATAAGCTGCTTTAGGATAGCATATTCCGTCTTAGTCAGCCGCACTTCCCGATCTTTGACCATGACCTGATGGTTTCCCGGATCCAGTCTGAGATCTCCCGCCTCTAAAAGAGAGCTCTTTCCCGCGAAGGCGCCCCTTCTGAGATTCACCTCTATCCTTGCCAGGAGTTCTTTCACATCGAAGGGCTTCGTCACGTAGTCCTCCGCTCCTTTCATCAGCAGTTCCACTTTGCTGTCTATATCCACCTTCGCACTGACTACGATGACCGGCACGTCACGGGTCTCCTCTATCAGATCTTCTCCCTTCATACCCGGCAACATCAGATCTAAAAGCATCAGATGAGGCTCCTCTTTATCCAATATCATCGATGCTTCTGTTCCCGAATAGGCGCGAAGGACCTGATATCCTTCTTTTTCCAGGATCTCTTCCAGCATATCGCCTATATATACATCATCGTCCACTATCAATATCTTCTTTCTGTCCATCTTCATCTTACCAATGCCTCTCGCTTTCCAATTTATGATCTACCGCATCATTATAGCACAGACTTCTCTCCCGTGCCTGATAACGGATGAAAGCCCTCTGCTGTTTGAACTCACAGGAAGCGGTGATATAATACGTTTTAGAATGATGATGAAGTATCATCTGTCCGGGATGTAGGATGATACCCTTTATGTATCGAACAAGCAAGGAGGCTCGTTATGCTCAATGAAAACATATTGGAAACGGCACAGCACTGTTTGAAAAACCGACAGATAAAAGATATAGTGGCAGGCGTTTCCCTTATAGCCGTAGAGCTGGATCATGGTGCCATAGGTGTATCCTATGTGCTCAGAGAAACCCTGCCCGGAGGATGCTCAGCTTTTCCCTATGTCCGCGATGTCGTAGGCTGCCCCGCATCCGATGTGGCAGAATGGATCGTAAAAGGCGATGATGACTTACAGAGGGCCATCGGCAACGCAGTGATCAATGGGGCTGCTCCTGTTGACGAGTTGGATGAAAGCGATACCGGCACTCCTTTCGGCCTCGATCTGAACGGCGGTGAAAAAGTCGCCATGGTCGGGATGATCCCTCCGGCCATAATGATGCTCAAACCTTATGACTGTGAATTCATAGTGTTCGACAGAGGCAAAGATGATGATTCCCTTTACCCTGTGGAAAAGCAAAAAGAGATGATACCCCGATGTGATATCGTCTTCCTCAGCGGCACCACTACCGTCAACCGGACTGCGGATGATCTTTTGGAAATGTGCGACCCCGATGCCCAGGTAGTCATGATAGGCTCAAGCACCCCACTTTATCCAAAAGCCTTCAAGGGTACTCCTGTGAAGACTCTGGCCGGCTCCCTTTGGGATCCCTCCGGAAAAGAAGACCTGTTCCGACTCATCTCCATGGCTTCGGGAATAGATGGCATAAGACAGTACATGATAAAGAAAAATATCGTGGTACGAAAATAACTGCCCCTTCATTTTTTCGGCGATATATCTCACCTGTTATCCGTTTTATAATGTTGCCTTCTGGACAACGGACGGGAACTGTATATGTTTGTGTCGTCAAAAGAAATCGCGGTGTCTCATCACCACCGCGAATACATCAGGCTTCTCTGTCCTTTTTTATTCTCTTCTCTCTTTCCTCAGCATAATATGCGAGTACCCTCTTCTTTACTTTCACATAGGAGCCTTTGCCGATATGCAGCATCCTGCCGCCGTCGAAAAGCAACTCTCCGTTTTTCATTTCCCGCACATTGGACATATTGATGATCAGATAGGAATGGACGCGAAAAAAGTCCTCGTTCAACTGACTCTCTATAGCTTCCCCATCCTCTTTGACCTCCACTGATATCCTGCTTTTGAGGTTCACAAAGCTGCGTCTGTATGACAGCTCTATGTATGCTATATCACTCATTGGCAATCTTGTGAATCCATTTTCGAAATTGGTAAATACAATAAAGTCATCAAACCCGGGTGCTTTCATATATATCACCTCCATTCATATGACTTCTCGCCATTATCCAGAAGGCATCGACTATGCGAAAACAGCAGACGTGCGGTCATTGCCACCGTCCGACCCGTAAATGAAAAACAGCCTCTCAGAGGCTGTCGGATATGTATCTATCAGTCATATTCCTTCCTCAGTTGCACTATGAGCAATGTTCCTTTTTCCACTGATATGCGGACTTCATCACTTAGTATCCTGTTGCTTACACCCAGAGGGAAATCCCGTCTGAGCTCACTGTCATCCAGGGGGTAATAGGATCCTTTTTCTGAAACTCCCTTAGATCTTTCACTGAGTGAAAAAATCGAGAAAGACTCTCCCCTGTCCTTGCGGAGCACAGTACTGCCCGGGCCTTCCAGTATTTCCATCGCGCTGTTCTCATCTGTCATGGTCACACTCGAAAAATACTTTGCGAACCCTGCCATGTCCTGTATGTTCGATATGGTCATATCAGGCCTGCCGCCTATGCCTCCGATTATATCCACCCGGGAAAACCCTCTTTTCCTGGCTTCCTCAAGGGCCAGCCTAAGGTCCGTGAAATCCTTTTCCACAGGCACTCTCACTGTTTCAGGCAGTTCGCCTCGTGCCTTTGCCCTTACCATCCTTTCCTCAGCAAGTGAATCCAGATCCCCTACCAACAGATCTGTCCTTATCCCGAGCCGTTCCGCTATATCATATCCTCTGTCGGCAGATATGACATAGGGCACACCTCTTTCTTCCTCATCCTCGCTTTTTGCAGGGAAAAGCCCCATCTCGTCAGCGACTGTCCTCGCTCCATCTATGCCACCGTCGTAAAACCCGGCGATGACGACACATCTGTCTTTCATGTCCTTAAAATCCGCTTCCTCGATCTCGCCTTTGCTGTCCTGTGACCGGCCCATACTATCAACCGGGAGGCCATGTCATCTTTCGTCCGCCCAATATATGCAGGTGTAGATGGGGCACCGTCTGCTGTCCGTATTCTCCGTTGTTCACCACTACCCTATAGCCTTTTTCCAGGTCCAGATCCGCAGCTATCTTTTTCACCATGCTGAGCATATATCCGGCAAGTTCCGCATCGTCATCACTGATATCGTCACACGAGGATATGTGCTTTTTGGGTATCATAAGCACATGGACCGGCGCCTGGGGGTCGAGGTCACGGAAACACAGTATCCTGTCATCTTCATATACTTTATCCGATGGTATATCGCCGTCCACTATCTTACAAAAAATACAATCACTCATAATTCCATCGCCTTTCGTAACACTTGTTTTCAGTTATTCTCCACTTTCTTCCATCATATTTTTCTGCCAGTTTATGGCACACGAACCGCCGTTACAGGCAGGCTTGTCTCCTAAACCTTCTCCCAGGACTCCTGAAACTCCCAGCCCTAGGAACAATACGCTGGCGGCGGCCACCGTTACGAATGTTGCCATCATTCCTTTTTTCATTTCATTTCTCCTCTGATACTCCCTTTACTCCAAAGCTGCTGCCCTCCGTTATCCTTACCCTTGCGAAACCGCCATCTGCCGGGGGGCGCCCTTCCGCTTTAACTCTAACATAATTATCGGTATATCCTTCAAAGCTGTCAACTCTTTTGTTCATGCCGGATCTTTCCCTTTCTTCATCCCCATCGTCAATTTCAGGCAGGACTGTACAGGTGGTGCCCACAAGACCTTTGGAGAATCTTTCAGCCGATATCTGCCCCGCCTCAATCAGCCTTTCCACCCTCTCCTTTTTTTTCTCTTCAGATATCTGTCCTTCCATGTCTGCCGCAGGCGTACCTGACCTTTTTGAATAGCCGAAACCGTGCACACGGCAGAATCCCACCTGTTCTATGATACGGATGCTTTCCTGAAAATCCCTTTCGGTCTCTGTTGGGAAAGCAGCGATCACATCGGTGCTTATCCCATAATGAGGATCGAAATCCTTCAGTATATCGACTATCCTGAGATAATCCTCCCGGCTGTATGACCTGTTCATCGCCTTCAATATCCTGTTGCTGCCGCTCTGCACGGAAAGGTGAAGGTGGTGACAAAGTCTGTCGTACTCTAAAAGTCCCTTCACAAAATCCCCATCCACTACAGTGGGCTCCAGTGAAGAAAGTCTTATGCGGAAATCCCCTTCCATAAGATCAAGTTTGGATAAAAGTCCCGGAAGATCCTTGTAGAGAGCCGTGTTTATCCCTGTAAGCACTATCTCTCTGTAGCCTGCATCCACCAAGGCCCGGGCCTCTTTCAGTATGAGGTCTTCCTCCCGGGATCTGGGGCCGCCCCTTGCGTATGGTATCACGCAATATGAACAAAACCTGTCACAACCCTCCTGTATTTTCACATAGGCCCTGGTCCTGGATCCCATGGATCTCACTATTCCCCATTCCTCGAAGGGCAAAGTCACGGTGTCCTTGCCCCAAAGGGATATGGTCTTTTTGTTTCCTTCCCCCGCCGGCAGATCTCTTTCCGACAACAGTTTTTCTACTTCACAGATCATATCGATCTTTCGCCCGTTGCCCACTATGATGTCCGGCCTCCCTGACAGCGCCGCTTCTTCGGGCTTCATCTGTGGGAAGCATCCTGCCGCAACGATGATGGCATCGGGATCTTCCCTGCGGATACGCCGCAGCAATTGCCTGGATTTTTTGTCGGCTTGTGCTGTTACTGTACACGTGTTCACCACATGAACACAGGCCGCCTCGCCGGAGGCGGCCTCTTCATATCCTCTTTTCCTGAATGCTTCCCTCAGGGCTTGGGTCTCATATGCGTTGACCTTGCACCCTAAAGTATGAAAAGCCACTTTTTTCAATTCTTTCTCCTGTTTTTCCTTTCGCTTGCTGCGATATCACAGCATCGTGTTCCTCACTGCTTATGCACTTGATTCTTCCCGTTTTTTTCCTCTTTCTTGTTGGCCTTCTCCTCTTTCCTGCGATTCTTTTCCTCCTTCTTTCCGGGTTTTTCCCCCTCTTCCGTATCTTCCTCTTCCTGAAGTTCTCCTATATGAAGGAGGACGGTCTCTATCCTTCTTTCCTTGACGGACTCGATGGTGAAAGTATATCTGCCCATTTCAACAGTCCTCAGCTTTTGCTTTTCCTCCGTGCCCAGGCCGGCTTCCTCCAGTTCATCATCGTCTACCGGTATCTCACCCAGTTCATCTATGATCAGGCCGCCGATGGTCTCACTGTTCTCGGACTCAAAATCCGTACCCAATTCCTCGTTCACATCGTCGATGTCCTCATTGCCGTCAAGTCTGTATGTGTCCTTGCCCAAAGGTTCTATCTTGCCGCTTTCATCATCGTATTCGTCGTCTATGTCGCCCATGACTTCCTCGACTATGTCCTCCATGGTGACGATGCCGCTGAATCCGCCGTATTCATCTATGAGTATCGCGATATGATGTCTCTTCTTTTGCATCTCAAGGAAAAGGGAGTCTATGTTTTTGGTTTCAGGTACGAAATAGGCATCACGCATTATTTCCCTTATCTTTACGTTCTCAAAGCCCACTTCCCTAGCCTTTATGAAAAAGTCCTTCACATGGATTATCCCTATTATCTTGTCGCTGTCGCCTTCGTATGCAGGTATCCTGGAATACTTCAATTCCATGAGTTCATCTATGTATTCATCTGTTGTCGCTTCAACATCTATGGAAAATACGTCTGTTCTCGGCGTCATTATCTCATAGGCAAGCTTGTCGTCAAAGGCAAAAAGATTGTCTATCATCTTTTTCCCTTCTTCCTTTAGCACACCGCTTTCCTGACCCACTTCAAGCATGGACTTGACCTCTTCTTCATCGAAGGTATCTTCCTCCACACCTGTTTTTTGGCCCGTTATACGCAAAAGTCCATTGACAGTCACTGACAAAAGCCAGACACAGGGTTTGAACAGTATGGAAAAAAATCTTATGGACCCCGCTACAGCCAGAGACACCCGTTCCGCATGCTGCATGGCTATCCTCTTGGGATAAAGTTCACCCAGCACAAGGGTCACGAAGGAAATTATCACAGTGATCACACCCACCGAAACACTGATGTTGAACGGTATGCCTCTCTCCTGGAACCAGACTGCAAGGTGTTCGGAAAGTCCTACTGCCGCCGAAGATGCGGCAAAAAACCCGGACAGGGTTATGACGACTTGTATGGCTGAAAGGAACTTGTTGGGAGATTCGAGCAGTTTCAAAAGGTTTACGGCCCTTTTGTCTCCCTCATCCGCCAGTACCTTGATCTTATTTTTGCTGGCAGATACCAGCGCCATTTCAGATGCCGCAAAGTATGCGTTTATCAAGATCAAAACAAAAATTAATGCTATTTGCCCCCCAACGGGGATGCCCGCGTCAGAACCTGTCATTACACTTCACCTTCCTTTTCCTGATCAAATAATTTTTCTTAACAGGTTTTTTGGTTTTTACATATATTATCTGCTGCGGATGAGGCGCAGAACTTATTTCATTTCCCTCCTCATCCCACATGGTTTCAAGCTTTTGTGAGAAAAAATCCACACCCGGACCGAATATCTCCAATTCATCGCCCAGTACCATCTTGTTCCTCTGTTCTATCTTGGCCAATCCTGTGTCCCCGTCATACCCCAGAACTTTTCCCGTAAAGCTGTACTCTCTGATATAGTCGCTGCTGCTGTAGTCCTGTGTCTCTTCTTCCCTTCCCTCGATAAAAAAGCCGGTGGTGAACTCCCTGTGACTGACCTTTTTCACCTCTTCAAGCCACCCTTCATCGAAAACATACCCTTCCGGATCTTCGAAATAACTGTCTATGGCTTTCCTGTATGCACCTACCACAGTAGCCACGTAGAAAGGACTCTTTATCCTTCCTTCTATCTTGAAAGATCCTATCCCCGCCTTTACCAACTGGGGTATGTGCTCTATCATGCACAGATCTTTCGAATTAATTATATATGTGCCGTATCCGTCCTCTTCCACCGGATAGTATTGCCCCGGTCTTTCTTCCTCGACCAGTGCGTATCTCCATCTGCAAGGATGGGCGCACATGCCTCTGTTGGCATCTCTGCCTGTAAGGAAGTTGCTCAAAAGACACCTTCCAGAGTAGGATATGCACATGGCTCCGTGGACGAAAGCTTCGAATTCACATCTGTCCCCCACTCCATCCACAAGTTTTCGTATCTCTTTCAAAGAAAGCTCTCTGGCCAAAATGATCCTGCTCACACCTCTCTTCGCCCAAAATCCGGCCGATCTGTAGTTTGTGGTGTTTGCCTGTGTCGAAAGATGTACATGTGCTTCCGGGATCGTCGCCTTTATTATTTCCAACACCCCTGGATCGGAGATTATGTATCCGTCCATGGATATCCCTCTGTCCCTTATCTCCATCACAAAATCTTCCAAAGGTTTTATATCCGCATTATGTGGATATATGTTCAGGGTGAGATAGATCTTTTTCCCTCTTTCGTGGACAAATCCCTCTGCTTTTTTCAATCCTTCCAAGGAAAAATTACCGGCGCCGGCTCTCAGGGAAAACATCTCTCCTCCCAGATACACGGCATCGGCCCCGTATTCTATGGCCATTTCAAGTTTTTCCATATCCCCCGCAGGGGCCAAAAGTTCCGGCTTTTTCATCACTTTATATAGGTAAGGGTCATCCCGTCGCCGATGGGGAGCAGAGATGTATGCCCTCTCTCATCCTCTCTGATCACATATTCCAAAAATTTCCTCATGTTCATTATGCTGGTCCTGTGCTTCCTTTCAGGCACTTCCCTGTCTTCGGCCACATCCCCCCTGATCAGCACATTATCACAAAGCACCACAGCACCGGCTGCAGCCATCGGCACAGCTTTGTCATAAAACTCTCTGTAATGGCTTTTCGCCGCATCTATGAAGATGAAGTCGAACAAAGTCTCTTCATCGGCTTCTTCTCCCATGGCATCGAGTATATCTCTCGCATCTCCCTCTACGATCCAGATCTTTTCTTCAAGACCGAGATCCTTTATGTTCTTTTCCGCTTCATCGAACCTGTCCACGTCCTTTTCCAGCGTCACTATCTTAGCATAGGGACACACTGTGGACATCAGTATGGAAGAATATCCCGTTCCCGTCCCTATCTCCAATATCCTTTCAGGTTTCTGCATAAGGAGGAGATCGATCATGAGGCCCTCACTGTCCCTTAAGATGACTGGTATATGCCGTTCCTCACCTTCTCTTCTGATACGGGCGAGGTCCCGGTTCAAAGGTGTGTAATTCCTGTTTATATAAGCCGCTATGTCATCTCTGATTATGCTCATTTGCGATCATTTCCTTCATTCACTACATATCATCGGGATTTTCTTCCAGATATTTCTCATAAGCCTTGTCAAAAGCTTCCTTATCCTTTAGAAAATCTTCATACTTCGTTGAAAATACAAGGCTTCCATCCATTTCAGGCGTAGTCACGAAAAACAGATAGTCTGTGCCTTCCGGATCCAGGGCGGCCTCGATCGACACGGATCCCGGTGAACATATGGGACCGGGAGGGAGTCCGTAATTGGTATAGGGGTTATAGTCAGACTCTACGGCTATATCGCTGTATGTAGCTTTTATTTTTTCCTCCTTGGTTATATAGGCTATTATAGAATCCATCTGTAGATGCATACCCTGGTCGAGGCGATTGTATATCACATCAGCCACTTTGGGTTTGTCTTCTGCCGCCGTGGCTTCCCTTTCGATTATCGAAGCCACAGTGATCATCTCATAAAGAGTGTATCCGGTATCTTTCGCCTTCTCTCTATATCCTTCTTCCTCAATGACCCTCTCGGTCTCTTTGAGTACAGTATCTATGACCTCTTTTGCTCCGGCGTCTACTGCTACCTCATAGGTGTTGGGGAAAAGGAACCCCTCAAGTCTTGTCGGTCCTTCCGGCAAGCTGTCCATAAAGCTGTAGTCGAATTCCCCATGCTCCACCTGATAGTAGAAATCCTCCTTGTCACATATGCCCTGTGAGTCCAATCGGTCTGCGATCTTGTCGATGGACATGCCTTCCGTTATTTGGAACACTTTACCGGCAGTCTCTCCTTCCACCATGGCCTTTTGCATCTCGCTCATGGACATGGATCTGCTGAAAGCATAGACTCCCGCCTGATATTTGCCGTCCCTGAACATTATTTTCGACTGGAGTTTGAAAGCCAGTTCACTTCTTATCAATCCATCCTCACTTAAGGTAGCTGCGATGCTGCTGGTGCCGCTCCCTTCTTCTATGTTTACAATAATACTATTTTTGTCATCACTATCCATGGGTCTCCCCATCAACGCAAAATACGTCACAGTCCCAAGCACCAGTGCTGCGACTATGATGACGATGATCATTACGGTCTTTTTTTTCATCTTTTTTTCCTGTTGTTCCATCATTTACTGCGGGACATCCCGGGCGAGCTGCAGTTCTGACGTTTTCCCGTCGACCTGTTCTGCCGCTTTTACCTGTACCCCTGCGTTTTCTCGTAAACTATGAAAGGACGCAAAAATGCGTCCCCATCTGCATATGTTCCTTCTTTCCTCATTCTTTGGCTCTTCCCAGATACTCACCGCTTCTGGTATCTATCTGTATAAGTTCACCGGCCTCTATGAATATAGGGACTTGTATGACAGCCCCGGTCTCCACGGTAGCCGCCTTCGTGACGTTGGTAGCCGTGTCCCCTTTGACCCCGGGTTCGGTTTCGATCACCTTCAAATTGACGAAATTCGGCGCTTCCACCAGGAAAGGGGCGTCCTTATAGAACTTTATGGTGGCCTCGTCATTTTCTCTGATGTACTTTATGGCATCTTCGACCATATCGGCCTGGATAGGTATCTGCTCATAGGTTTCGCCATCCATGAAATAATACAGTTCACCGTCGTTGTAAAGGTATTGCATCTGTTTGGTCTCTATATGCGCCTTCGGAAACTTGTCATTGGGGTTGAAAGCTTCCTCCCTGATTGCCCCTGAAAGTATGTTCTTGTACTTCGTCCTCACAAAAGCAGCTCCTTTGCCCGGCTTTACATGCTGGAAGTCAAGTACCACATGAGGCTCTCCGTTTATCTCAAATGTTATGCCTTTTTTGAAATCTCCTGCGTATATCATCCTTTTATCTCTCCATTTTCTATAAAATGATCAACTCTTTGGGCGATCTTACTGCGTTGATTATACCAAAGTCCGTAACTATTGCCAAGTCCTCAATGCGCACACCCATGACTCCCGGTATATATATCCCCGGCTCTACGGTAATAGCCGTGTCAGCCTCCAGCACTTCCAGGCTCTTCGTATTCAGATACGGCTTTTCATGGACTTCTTTCCCAACGCCGTGACCTGTCCCGTGTATGTAATATTCACCGTAGCCAGCCTCCGTAATCATATCTCTGGCCTTTTTGTCTATATCGAAACAGCTGGCCCCGACCTTACACATCGCCAGAGCCTCTTCCTGGGCTTTGAGGACCGTATCATAGACCCTCCTCTGTTCATCTGTGACATAGCCCATGGCTACAGTCCTGGTCATATCGCCGCAATATCCATCCACCATACCTCCAAAATCCATGGTGATGAAGTCTCCGGCTTCTATCCTTTTTTCTGAAGGCACTCCGTGAGGCTGATCTCCGGCTGCACCGGACACACATATGGTATCAAAAGCGAGCCCTGTGGATCCTATAAGGGAAAGCACCCGTTCGATCTCATCGGCCACCTGCTTTTCCGTCATACCTTCCTTTATGTATCCCAGTATATGATCGAAGACCATGTCGCCCATAGCTGCGGCCTTCATTATCTTAAGCAATTCATCCGAGCATTTTTTCAATGTCGATCACATCTCCTATTATCTTATACACATCCTGCATCATCATGGTGAACCTCATCTCGCACTGTAGGAAATCGGCAGTGGTGGGATCCTGCACCATTATGGCATATATTTCCTGTGCCGCATTCATCAGATCCTGCTGGTCCATCTCGCCCGTCATCTGCTTTCTCTGAAGTTCCATCTGTTTCTGTCTGTAATCCTTCAGCATAGCGCTGAGGGCTTCGTTGCTGTTGACCTTTTCCTCGGCGGCCACGTACCTTTTGTATTCTTCTGATCCCTTTATGGCAGTGACCAGAGAATGGGCCTGATCATATACGTTCATGTCGTCATACCTCCATAAAAATCGGCAGTATCACCGGATTCCTTCCGGTCTTGCTGTACAAAAATCTTCTCAAGTCGTCACGAACTACTGTTTTCATGGTGTTCCAGTCCGTAACGCCGTCTCTCTCACATCCGGCAAGGCTCTCTGCAGCCACTTTAGCGGCCTCTTCCATAAGGTCTTCATTCTCCCGCACGTATACGAATCCCCGCGATATGAGGTCCGGTCCGCTCACCACTTGTCTGCTCACTCTGTCCATAGCGGCTGCCACGATTATGAGCCCGCCTTCGGACAGGAGCCTTCTGTCTCTCAATACGATGTTGCCCACATCTCCAACGCCGAGGCCGTCTATGTTGATGCCCCCTGCCGGCGCCACATCTTCGATGACCTTTGCCCTCTTTCCGTTGAGCGTCAAACAGTCGCCGTTGTTGAGGATGAATATGTCATTCCTGTTTTTCCCCAGGCCTGCGGCAATATCGCTGTGGGCTTTGAGATGTCTGTATTCACCATGGACAGGCATGAAAAACTTCGGTTTTATCAGGGAAAGCATCAATTTGAGCTCCTCTTTACATGCGTGGCCCGAAACGTGGGTGTCAGCTATATCCGAATATATGACATCAGCTCCCTTTTCGATCAGCTTGTCCACCACATTGGATACCATTTTTTCATTGCCCGGTACAGGGGTAGAGCTGAGGACGACCTTATCTCCCGGTTTGATCTCTATGGCCTTATGCTCCGATGAAGCCATCCTTGCCAGCGCGCTCATAGGCTCTCCCTGGCTTCCCGTAGTTATTATCACCAGCTTATTGTCCGGTATGTTTTTGGTCTCATTGATGTCCACCATAATGCCCTTGGGTATCCTCAAGTATCCCAGTTCTTCCGCAAGGCGCACTACATTTTCCATGCTTCTTCCCGACACTGCCACTTTTCGTTTATGGTCGGCTGCGTTGTCTATTATTTTCTGGATACGATGTACGTTGGATGAGAACGTTGCGATCAATATCCTCGTGTTTGACGTGGCGAATATATTATCCAAGGTTTTTCCCACCAGCTTCTCAGACCTTGTATATCCCTCACGCACTGCATTGGTACTGTCCGACATCATGAGCATGACGCCTTTCTTGCCCAGTTCTGCCAGGTAGGCCAGATCTATGGGTTCGCCGTCGACAGGCGTGTAGTCCACCTTGAAATCTCCTGTATGGAATATCCTGCCTACCGGAGTGTCGATGGCCAAACATATGGAATCCGCAATGGAGTGGGTGACCCTGATGGCCTCACATCTGAAGCATCCCAGTTTGATAGTGTCTCCCACTTCGAATTTCCTGAGTTTTGCCTTGAGCCCGTGCTCGTCAAGCTTGTTCTGTATAAGGCCCAGAGGCAGTCTGGTGCCGTAAACGGGTATGCTCATCTCCTTTATCAGATATGGCACCCCGCCAATATGATCCTCATGGCCGTGAGTTATCACGAGCCCTTTTATCTTCTGCCTGTTTTCTTTGAGATAGGTGAAATCGGGTATCACCAGATCTATGCCGAACATGTCGTCGTCGGGAAAGCATGCACCACAGTCTATGAGAAGTATGTCGTTCCCGTATTCGATAGCGGTGATATTTTTGCCTATCTCACGAAGCCCTCCTAAAGGCACCACCTTAAGAACAGGCTTTTCACGCTGTCGCGTCTTTTTCATTGCTGTCATTTCTCTTCGTATCTTCTTCCCTCCTTTTTTCTCATTTCTTTTGTTTTCTTTTACATTTGATTTATTCACGTTCATTACATTCCACTTTACTTCACTACGAGGTTCACCAGTTTGCCCGGTACTGCAATGACCTTGACTACTGTCTTCCCTTCAGTGAGTTCCTTTATCCTTTCATTCCCAAGAGCTGCCTTTTCCATGTCCTCTTTCGTCGCCTCTGCAGCTACCTGTAATTTTTCTTTTACTTTTCCGTTTATCTGCAGAACTATCTCCACAGTTGACCGTTCAAGAGCCTTTTCGTCATATCCCGGCCACTTCTCCTCATGGACGCTGCCCGTCCTGCCTATATGCTGCCACATCTCTTCACAGACATGAGGAGTGAAGGGCGCCAGTATGGTTATGAGTCTGCTGACGGCTGCCCTCATGAGCTTTTCGTTAACTTCTCCTTCCTTATATCTGTACATCCCGTTTACCAGTTCCATGATGGAACTTACGGCTGTGTTGAAATTGAATCTGAGTTCTATATCCTGGGTGACCTTTTTGATGGTGCCGTTCAGTATGTACAGAAGCTCTCTGTCACTGTCGCTCTTGCTTTCCAGACTTTCCTCACCTGTACCGTACATGTCGACGAATTCATATACCATCCTGTACACACGGTTTATGAACCGGTAGCTTCCCTCTACTCCCGCATCTGACCAGTCCAGTTCTTTTTCCGGCGGAGCTGCGAACAATATGAAAAGCCTTGCGGTGTCAGCACCGTATTTGGATATGATCTCTGCCGGGCTCACCACATTGCCTATGGATTTGCTCATTTTCTTTCCGTCTTTTATGACCATACCCTGGGTCAACAGGTTAGTGAAGGGCTCCTCTGTGGTGACCAGTCCCAGATCATAAAGAGCCATCTGGAAAAAGCGTGAATACATAAGATGTAATATGGCATGCTCCACGCCGCCGATATATTGATCCACACTCATCCAGTATTTGACTTTTTCAAAGTCGAAAGCTGCTTTCTCGTTCCTCGCGTCACAATATCTGAGAAAATACCATGATGAATCCAGGAAGGTATCCATAGTGTCCAGCTCCCTCTTTGCCGGTCCGCCGCATACGGGGCACACTGTGTCAGAAAAGGTCTTGCTCGTGGCGAGAGGGGATTCCCCTTTCCCCGTAAATTCCACATCTGTAGGGAGCATCACCGGCAGGTTTTCCTCTTTTTCAGGCACCCAACCGCATTTATCGCAGTATATCATGGGTATGGGTGTTCCCCAATAGCGCTGCCGGCTTATGAGCCAGTCTCTGAGCCTGTAATTCACAGCGCGCCTGCCTATGCCTTTTTCTTCGATGTGGTCGGTGATCTTTTCTATGGCTTCCCTGTTGTCCATTCCGTCAAATGGACCGGAATTGATCATTTTTCCCTCTGCGTCGAAAGCCGCTTCAAGATCATATACGTCTATATCCGGATCATCTGTGTCGACTACCGGGATTATATCCAAGTTGAATTTTTTAGCGAAATCAAAGTCCCTCTGATCGTGTGCAGGCACCGCCATGATGGCACCGGTACCGTATCCCATCAACACATAATCCGAGATGAATACGGGCACTCTCTTTCCGTTGAGAGGATTTATACAATATCTTCCTATGAACACACCGGTTTTTTCACCTACAGTAGAGGTCCTTTCGATATCGCTCATATGCTGTACTTTTTCAACATAGTCAAAAGCCGGCCCTTCATACTCTGTCCCTTTGACCAGGTCCTTCAGGAAAGGATGCTCCGGAGAGAGGACCATATATGTGACACCGAAAAGAGTATCGGGTCTCGTGGTATATATTTCGAGGCCCTTGTCATATCCTTCTATCTCGAAGGTCACCTGAGCTCCCGTAGACTTCCCTATCCAGTTTTTTTGCATGAGCTTTACTTTATCGGGCCATCCTTCCAGCTTTTCCAGGTTTTCCAAAAGCCTGTCGGCATAATCGGTGATCTTGAAATACCATTGTGAAAGTTCCTTTTTCCCCACTGCTGTACCGCATCTTTCACAGCATCCTTCAACGACCTGTTCATTGGCTAAAACAGTCTGACATGAGGGGCACCAGTTGACAGGGTTCTCCTTTTTATATGCCAGTCCTTTTTTGTAGAACTGTATGAATATCCACTGCATCCATTTATAGTATTCCGGATGACAGGTGGCTATTTCTCTGTCCCAGTCATATGAGAATCCCATCTCGGCCAGCTGATCGTGCATCTCCGCAATGTTCTCCCATGTCCATTTGGCCGGCTCCACTCCGTGTTTTATGGCTGCATTTTCTGCAGGAAGTCCAAAAGAGTCATAGCCCATGGGATGAAGCACGTTATATCCCTTCATGGTCTTGAATCTTGCCAGTACATCACCTATGGAATAGTTCCTGACATGACCCATGTGTATCTTTCCCGAAGGATAAGGGAACATCTCAAGCACATAATACTTTTCTTTGTTCCCGTCTTCAGTTATCTTGAATGCCTTGTCCTCGTCCCATTTTTTCTGCCACTTTTTCTCTATGTCCCTAAAGTCATATCTTTCCTGCATCTGTCTATGCCTCCTCCTGCCAATCGTCAGGTGTCTCCATGTCACAATCGGCCCAAACTTTCTCTATATTGTATCTCTCTCTCATTTCCCGCGTGAGTATATTCACTATGATATCGCCGTAATCCATAAGGATCCATCCTGACTCCTTCTTGCCTTCGATGTTCCTCACCGTGACCCCTTCTCCGGCAAGACCGTCTTCCACATAATCCGCCAATGTGCCTATCTGTCTTTCTCCCGTACCTGACGCCATGACCAGATAATCGGCAAAAGAGCTCTTCTCTCCGATGTCTATGATCTTTATATCTATGCCCTTTTTGTTGTTCAGTATCCGTGCCGCCATAATGGCAGTTTCTCTGCTATCCAATCCTTTTCTCCTCTCCTTCAAAGTACTCTATCGCTTCTAAAGTATCTCTGTCGATACCTTCTCTGCCTCTTCCGTTACATTCCAGGAAACTCACAGTGTTTCTCAAAGACGCCAGACATCCTTTGTCAAGACTTTCTCTCGCCGCTTTTCTGATCTCGTCCAAGCCGGGATAATCTCTGTTTTCCTCTATGGCATCTGCCAAGAAGACTATCTTTTCCAAAGTGCTCATATGAGCTCTCCCTGTAGTATGGAAACTCACTGCATTTATGATATCCCTGTCTGTGACGCCCCATTCGGTGACCATGGTCACAGCTGCCAACTTGCCGTGGGCCAGACTGGGATCGTCTCTATAAACGTGTCCTCCTATGCTGGCGATACCGAACTCATCCAGTTTCCTGTTTATCTCATCCACCGGAACACCTCGATAGATATCATGGAAAAGCACTGCTGTCTTCACTTTCTCATGGAACTCTTCCGGATCCTGGTCCTCCGGTATGTATCTTTGCGTCAGCGCTTCTGCCGCTTTCATCACTCCATCCGTATGTCTTTGTCTTTTTTCCGAAAGATTTTCCCGTATATATCTTTCCAGTCTGTCAAAAAACTCTTTTTTATCGCTTTCTCTCATCTCCATTCGGTCCTGCCTTTTCCAAAATCGTGACCCGGGTATCTATGGGGTCTCCTGTATGTAAAGTCCATGTTCCAGTATATAGTCCATGGACTTCTTCGGCACCATGGTCCTTACCTTCTCGCTGTCGATGTTGTTCCTTATGTATGTTGAACTTATATCGAGCCGTTCGTTGTCTATGACCAGCACTTCGGATCCGTATCTCTCCTCATACTCTTTCTTTTTTTCATGGACCGCGTCTTCTTTATATCCGGGACGTACGCCTACTATGAATCCGTTGTCTCTGAGAAGCCTTTCGTGTTCCATCCATGTGTCGATGCGTAAAAAGCTGTCGGTGCCCGTTATGAGATAGATGTTCCGTGCCCTCGTCATATTTCTTAGCTTTGCCATGGAGATATACGTATATGATACGGAATCCGATTCCATCTCCAGCGTAGTCACCTCTGCGCCATCCATGTCCTCCACAGCAAGATTCACCATAGCCAGTCTGTGTCGCTCATCTGTTACGTTCAGATGCTGCTTGAAGGGCTGTATCTTGGCGGGCATGAAGTACACTTTGTCCAGGCTTGCCTGAGCGAGGGCGTCCCTCGCCAGAGAGATATGGCCCATATGCACAGGATCGAAACTGCCGCCAAGAACACCTATCCTTTTATTTTCGCAAGTATCTCCACACATCATCACTTTTCCTGCAAGTTGCTCTTCACTCCTATGCCAAGTTCATCAAGCTGTTCGTCTCTGACTTCTCCCGGAGCATCGCTCACCATACATTGAGCCGCCTGATTTTTGGGAAAAGCTATGACATCTCTGATGGAAGCTTTATGAGCGAGAAGCATGACCAGCCTGTCCAGACCGTATGCGAGTCCTCCGTGAGGCGGGACCCCGTATCTGAACGCTTCCAGAAGGAATCCGAATTTTTCTTCTATCTCGTCCTGTTCCATCCCGAGAGCTTCGAACATCCTGGCCTGAAGATCCATATCGTGTATCCTTATGGAACCTCCGCCCAGCTCTACGCCGTTGAGAACTATATCATAGGCTCTGGCTCTGACCTTGTCTGGCTCCTCTTTTATCTTGTCCACATCTTCAGAAGCAGGTGAAGTGAACGGATGATGCATGGCCTTATATCTGCCTTCATCTTCGTCATATTCGAACAGGGGAAAATCAACCACCCAAAGGAACCTGTAATCGTCGTCCCTGAGCAGACCCATCCTCTGTGCGATCTCTCGCCTCAAAAATCCCAGACTGTCGAAGACCACCTGGGGTCTGTCGGCCACTATGAGTATGAGGTCTCCATTTTTCCCGCCGAACACCTCTGAGACCTGACGGAGTTTTTCCTGAGAAAAAAACTTGTTGACCGAAGATGATATCTCATCTCCGATCTTCATCCAAACCATGCCGCGGGCTTTATAACTTTTTATAGCCTCGGTAAGTTTATCTATCTCTTTCCTGCTGAACTTGTCCGCTCCGCCTTCTATGCATATGCCTCTTATGTCTCCGCCGGTCTCAAGGACCGATGAGAACACTTTGAACTGTGTATCGGCAAAAATGTCATTGAGCTTTTTCAACTCGAATCCGAACCTTATATCAGGCTTGTCGCTGCCAAAGCGCTCCATGGCTTCCCTGTACGTAAGTCTGGGAAAAGGCGTCTCAAGATCTTTACCCATGAGTTCGCTGAAAATCTTTTTCATCAAGCCTTCCTGTACGCTTATGACGTCGTCTTCTTCCACAAATGACATCTCCAGATCTATCTGTGTGAACTCCGGTTGTCTGTCCGCTCTCAAGTCTTCATCTCTGAAACATTTCACTATCTGGTAATATCTGTCCGTTCCTCCCGCCATGAGAAGCTGCTTATATAGCTGGGGAGACTGGGGAAGTGCATAGAAACTTCCCGGATGTACTCTGCTGGGCACCAGGAAATCTCTTGCCCCCTCGGGTGTCGAACGGACCAGCATAGGTGTTTCCACCTCTGTGAATCCCTGCTCGTCGAAATAATTCCTGACGATATTGCATATCCTGTGTCTGAAAGACAGACTGTCCTGCACGGACTTTTTTCGAAGGTCCAGGTATCTGTATTTCAGCTTCAGATTATCGTCTACATTGTCATCATCTTTGACATATATAGGCGGGGTCTCTGCTTCGGAGTACACTGTGATCCGGTCTGCGAGCACCTCTATATCACCTGTGTCCATCTGCGGATTCTTGGATTCTCTCTCTCTCACCGTCCCGCATATGCCTATGACGAATTCACTTCTTACGCTGTCTGCCTTGTTGAACACTTCTTCCGGCACACTGTCGTCAAACACTATCTGCGTTATACCTGTCTTATCTCTAAGGTCGCAAAATATCAGACCTCCCAGATTCCTTCTCTTGGACACCCATCCGTTGAGGACCACCTTTTTTCCCCCATCTTCCTTACGAAGCTCACCGCACATATGAGTGCGTTTGAGGACGTCTGCCATCTATCTGTCTCCTTTCAACCGGTCAAAGACTTTATCCATATCCACCTGTGTCTGCTGACCGCTTTCCATATCCTTTATGGATACCTTGCCTTCCGCAAGTTCATCCTCTCCGATTATTATAGTATTGCGTACGCTGAGTCTGTCGGCATATTTGAACTGGCCTTTTATATTCCTGGCCATATCGTCCATCTCCACTTTCAATCCCTTCAGTCTGAGCTCCCTGCAAAGCTTCAGCCCCGCCAATTTTGCTCTGTCTCCCACAAAGGCTATGAAGGCATCTGCCCCTTCAGGAGCAGGTATCTCCACTCCGCCTGCCTCCATTGTCAAAAGCAGTCTTTCGATCCCCAGGCCAAATCCTACGCCCGGTATGGGAGGTCCTCCCAGCTCTTCGGAAAGATGATCGTATCTGCCTCCTCCGCACACGGTCCCTTGGGCCCCGATCTTTTTTGAAACGAATTCGAACGCCGTTTTGGTATAATAGTCGAGCCCCCTTACTATACCCGGATCCACCACATATTCTATCCCCATGGCAGTCAGGTTCTCCTTGAGATCTTCAAATGCATCTCTGCACTCATCACAAAGATAGTCCAGCATATGAGGAGCGCCCTTTACCAGTTCCTGATCCTCAGGAGATTTGCAGTCCAGTATCCTCATAGGGTTCCTTTCATATCTGTCTTTACACGTATCGCAAAGCAAATCATACTTTGGCTTGAGGAACTCTCTGAGAGCATCTCTGTATTTATCACGGCAATCGGGGCATCCTATGCTGTTTATGTTCAGCTCCACGTCGTCTATCCCCATTTCTTTTATGAAATCATGCCCTATGGCTATGACCTCCGCATCGGCCATCATATCGTTCGTACCGAATATCTCCACGCCGAACTGGTGGAATGCCCTCAGTCTTCCCGACTGAGGTTTTTCATATCTGAAACATGGGATGTTGTAATAGTATTTTGACGGCTGTACGCCGGCGTACAATTTGTGTTCAACGAAAGCCCGTACTACAGGGGACGTTCCTTCAGGTCTGAGAGTCAGACTTCTCTTTGCCTGCTCCCATGTGTACATTTCCTTTTGTACTATATCTGTGGTATCTCCGACTCCCCTCTGGAACAGTTCAGTATGTTCAAAGACCGGAGTCCTTATCTCCTCAAACCCGTATCTTTCGCAAAGCCTGGCAAAAGCATTCTCCACATAATGCCATTTATATGCCTCTTTGGGAAGCACATCTTTCGTTCCTTTAGGTGCATTGGTAAGCATTTTTTCCTCCTTGAAGGTTCTGTATATCTATCATAAAAACGGATTGTTCTTTTTCTCAAACCCTATACTGGTCGGGCCCATATGCCCCGGGTATACATCAGTGTCATCAGGCAGTACGAAAAGTTTGGTCCTTATGGAATCCAGCAGCTCTTCGTAAGAGCCTCCCGGAAAATCAGTCCTGCCTATGGATGCATTGAACAGAGTATCACCGCTGAAAACGGCTTTTTCCGTGATTATACACATGCCGCCCTTCGTATGCCCCGGAGTCATCACGAATCTCAGTTCTATATCACCCACATCGATGGTGTCCCCTTCCTCTACGAGTATATGGGGGTGTAGAGATACAGTCATCCCGCAGGTCATGGTGGACATGTTCAACCTGGGATCAGCCAGCATTTCTTCTTCCGCTTTGGCCGCCACCAGCTTTGCCTGCGGATATGTTTCCATGAATTTTTCCACGCCGCATATATGGTCTCCGTGACCGTGTGTGAGTATTATGTACAGTATCTCATATCCCTCTTCGGCGATAAGGTCGACCATTTCCCGGCTGTATCCTCCCGGATCGACTATAAACGCTTTTTTTGTTTCAGGATCTGCCCCCAGGTATGTGTTCACCATGAGAGGTCCCGTCATCATGTTATATACCAGCATATCGCGTGCCTTCGCTCCTCCCTTTCAAAATATTCTTTGCGGCCCTCATCAGGCCCTGGTCCTGTAAACGTCGCTTATACCCTCGATGCTTCTCAGAGCCCTCTGTATCTTTTTCATCTGCCCTACACTGCCTATGGTGAGGGTAAGGACTATCTTTATGTATCCATCTGCCTCTTTTCCGGTGTTCACTCCTGATATATGAGCTCCCATATTATCGCAAGTCTTTGAAAGATCAGAAAAGAGTCCCGCTCTGTCATCGGCTATGACGGTTATATCCACATTGTAGTCTCTCTCCTTGCTTGTATCCCATTCCACGTCTATGAAACGGCTTTTTTCTTCAGGAGGCAAAGAAACGATATTGCTGCAGTCCTTCCTGTGTACCGATATGCCTCGTCCCTTCGTTATATAGCCCACTATCTCGTCTCCCGGCACCGGATTGCAGCATTTTGCCATCCTTATGAGAAGGTTGTCCATCCCCTTGACTATGACGCCAGGATTCTCCCTTTGATATCTTTCCGCCTTTTCCCTGGCTGCAGCAGCCCTTTTGCTGCCCTCCGTCAGATTCTCTTCCGTGTTCTGCTTTTTTCTTTCTTCCTCAGCATGCTCCTCCTTTTCCAGCCGGAACAGTATGTTCCCTACCTTGCTTATGACGGTGCCTCCGTTGGCTATCTGCGTATACAGCTCATCAGTGTCACTCATACCCAGTTCCTTGGCGGCCTTGGCCACGCGGCTGGAGCGCATTATATCTCTCGGATCCTCGCCCTTTTTTCTGATGTATTTGTCCAGGGCATCCTTGCCCTTGTCCACGTTGTCCGATTTGTTTTCCTTTTTGAGCCACTGTCTGATCTTGGTCCTGGCAGTAGAACTCTTTGCTATCTTCAGCCAGTCTATAGACGGTCCGCTGGCGTTTGGAGACGTTATGATCTCGATTATGTTGCCGTTTTCCAACTTATGGTCTATAGGCACCATCTTGCCGTTCACACGTGCTCCTATACATTTCGCTCCCACGTCGGTATGTATCTTGAAGGCGAAATCCAGCGGCGTCGCTCCTGCGGGAAGTTCCAGAACATCTCCTGCCGGAGTGAAAACGAACACCTGGTTCGAGAAAAGATCCACCTTGAGGGATTCCATGAATTCTCTGGGATCATCTGTCTCCTTTTGCCATTCCAGCGCCTGCCTGAGCCAACTCAGCCTGGCCTCTTCCTTATCGGAATCCACTCCTTCCTTGTACTTCCAATGGGCCGCTATACCGTACTCGGCGATGCGGTGCATCTCATAGGTCCTGATCTGGATCTCGAACGGGTTCCCGGTCTCACCCATTACGGTAGTATGGAGGGACTGATACATGTTCTGTTTCGGCATGGCGATATAGTCCTTGAACCTGCCGGGTATAGGCGTCCACATAGTATGGACGATCCCAAGCACCGCATAGCAATCCCTTATGGACTCCACTATCACCCTTACAGCCATAAGATCGAATATCTCGTCTATCTGTTTCTTCTGGACCACCATTTTTTTGTATATGCTGTAAAAATGTTTGGATCTTCCATATATGTCATATTTGATCCCCATGTCGTCCAAAGATTCTTTGATCTCGTCGATAACATTGTCCAGCGCCGCCTGCCGTTCTTCTTTTTTTGCGTTGACGTCACGGGCTATCTGTTCGTAGGCTTCGGGATCAAGATGCTTGAGAGCTATATCCTCCAGCTCGAACTTCATGGTGTATATACCGAGTCTGCTGGCTAAAGGGGCATATATGTCCAGTGTTTCCTGACACTTGTCACGGATCTTTTCACTGCTCATATAGTTGATGGTCCTCAGATTATGGAGTCTGTCGGCAAGCTTTATTATGAGGACTCTGATGTCCTTGCTCATGGCCAGGAACATCTTTCTCATATTCTCCGCCTGCCGTTCTTCTTTATTCTCCATGACCAGAGAACCCAATTTCGTCACACCGTCAACCAAAAGAGCGACATTCTCTCCGAATTCTTCTTTCAGCTCATCTTCGGTATAATCCGTGTCCTCCACTGTATCATGCAGTAAAGCCGCTATAAGGGTCTCCTCATCCATGCCCAGTTCCGCAAGTATGAGGGCGACATTTATGGGGTGTACCATATAGGGCTCACCGGAAAGCCTGAGCTGGCCTTCATGGGCTTTTTTTGCCGTATCAAAAGCGCGTCCGATAGTTTCCAGATCGTACTTGTGATTCATACTATCAAGTTTTTCCAGAAATTCCTCTCTCGTAAGCACGCTTACCTTCTCCTCTACAGGCTATTTGCCGGATCTATTTTTCCGTCTCTCCGCTCTGGTCTTTTTCTTATGTCCCTTTGCACCGGAAACAGGAGTCTTTGCGACCTCTCTTTCTGCTGCCTCAAGTATCTCTTCCTGAGTCATATTGCTTTTTTCTATATTCTCTTCGATCTCAAGTTCAGGAGCATCCAGAATATCCTCTGTATCCTCACCGCCGGCCGGAACGTCATTGCCCGGAGCCCTATCATCCGAAGCTGTCTCATCTGCAGCTTGACGATCCTGACGTACATCTACCGGGATAGCTGCTTTTTCGTCAGTTTGTGGCTCTTTCTTTTTTTTCGGCAATCCCTGATATTTTTTCTTTGAGGTCCTGCTTTTCTTTTTCCCTGCCTCTACTGTTTTTTCATATGCAGACTTCGCTCCTATCCTGGTCAGATCGTAATAGATGGGACTGCATACGAATATGGATGAAAGACATCCTACAAATATACCCACCATCAACGGCAAAGTGAATTCTCTCATGGATTCTCCGCCCATTATGAACACGGGCACCATGACCACGAACGTGGTAAGGGATGTCATGATGGTCCTGCTCAGTGTCTGGCTTACGGATATATTGACTATTTCCATATCCGATTCTTTCTTCATGAACCTGTTGTTCTCCCTCACACGGTCGAATACCACTATGGTGTCGTTTATGGAATATCCCACAACTGTAAGTATAGCCGCTATGAAGGGATTGTTCACCGTAACATTGAACACCAGGTAGAATACAAGCATCATGATGACGTCGTGTAGCACCCCGGCAAGGGCCGCACCGCCAAATTTGAAGTTGGCGAATCTGAGTCTTATGTATATGAGCATGCCTGCCGCCGCAAGAATTATGGCTTTTATAGCATTGTTACGCAGTTCTTTCCCCACTGCCGGACCGAAGAGTTCAGACGCGACCACGTCCTCATCGGAGAAATTGAACTCTGCCTGCAGATCATCTATTATGGCAGCTCTTTCCTCATTATTAAAGGCTTCCGTGGTCTTGATGATCACTTCTTCGTTGTTTTCCCCGCCGTATATCACCGTGGCATCCTTCACACCGTCTTCTTTCAATACTCTCTGGACTTCTTCAGCCGTTACATTGCCTCCCATATTGATCTGCATCATGGTACCGCCCGTAAAGTCGATACCCCAGTTGAAGCCTCTGAACAGTCCGAAACACAAACCGATGATTATTATTCCCGCAGACACACAATAGTAGATCTTTCTGTGTTCCAGCACATGGAAAACCTTATTGAGGGTGAAGGCCGGTTTCCCGTCCTCTCTCATGCAGAAAAGTTTCATAGTGCCGAATCGTCTGCTGTTAGCTACTACCCCAAGGTAGAGCTGTGTTATGAGTACCGCCGTCAATATGGAAGCGAATATACCTATCATAAGGGTAAAGGCAAATCCCTTCACCGCACTGGTACCTATCTGATATAGGATGACCGCAGCTATAAGGGTGGTGACCTGAGAATCTATGATAGTGCTCAGGGCCCTCTTGAAGCCTACCTGTGTGGCTGCCCTCACTGTCCTGCCGGCGCTTATCTCTTCCTTTATCCTGGTGAATATTATTATGTTGGCATCCACTGCCATTCCTATGGAAAGTATGATACCGGCTATTCCGGACAGCGTTATGACGCTTTCGAAAACTGCCATTATAGCCAGTATTATGAAGCCGTAAAGGAGCAGCGCCAGGCTTGCGGCAACGCCCATTATCCTGTATCCGACCACCATCATTATGAAGATGGCTATCACGCCTATGACTCCGGCTATAACGCTCATATTGAAGGCATCGTACCCGATCTCCGCCGATTGTACCGAGGAACTGACTTCTGTAAGCTCCACAGGCAAAGAACCGCCTCTGATCAGAGCCGCCAGATTAGTGGCCTCATCCTGGGTGAAATCACCTTCTATGACACACTGACCGCCGGAAATCACCTCTTCCACCACCGGTGCGCTTATTATCTCATCATCCAGCAAAATGATTATGGCATTGTCTGCAACACCGTCGATCCCCGATGTGACCTCGCCGGATGATGCCGTCTTTGTGGCCTCTTCGAACAAAGCGGCTCCTTCGCTGTCGAATTCCAGGTTTACAAGATATCCTCCCTGACCTGTCTCTGTGTTCTGCCCCATAGAAGCATCGTTTACGTTGCTCCCATCAAGGACTATGCTGCCGTCAGCCAAAAGGAACTGGAGCTGTGCGGTCTTCCCCACCTGTGCGATGGCCTCCTCTGAGTTTTCCGCACCGGGAAGCTCCACTCTTATCCTGTCGTTGCCTTCCACACGGACCGTAGCATTGGCTATGCCCATCTGGTCCACCCTGTTGCTTATGACGGTCTGGGTCTGCTCCATAAGGTCTCTCAACTCTTCTCCAGTTGCCTCTGTATCGGTGGCTTCCAATACCACGTTCACGCCGCCTTTTATATCGAGACCTAAAGGTATCCTGTCCTTGAGGGGACTTATGGGACCCAAGCCCCATACCATCAGTATCCATCCTAAAACGGTGACCACTAAAATCACCAATGCTAATATTTTTCTCAAGCTATCGCTCATATTTGCACCTGCCTTTTTCTAAATTCACAGTACATTATATTATACGACTATTTGCCATGTCGTACAAGGGCGTAAAGGCTCTCACCGTCCCCTTTACCGGTATTTTTCACTTCTTCACTACATGAAAATCCGCATCTCCTGTCAAGATGCGGAAACCTTCAACTATCCAACCGGCAGCACGCCTATCTCAGCCATACCTATTTGTCTTCCTTGGCTTCATCAGTTTCGGACTCGGGGACATCCTCTGTCGGAGCTTCCTCAGCCTTCTCAGCAACTTCCTCAGCCGGTTCATCCTCTACGGGAGCTGCTTTTCTCATTCTCTTGGGTCTGCTCTTCTTTACGCTGCTCTCTTCCTCATCTTCACTTTCAGCAGATACCTCTCCCTCAAACATAGGCTCGCTGGAGGGGTTCTCAACCTTCGATACAGCCCATCTCATTATCTCGAACTTGACTTTATCGGCGCCCACCTGTAAAACCAACGATTCTTCTTTGGTCTTCACTATCTTACCTTTTATGCCGCCTATGGTGATTATCTCATCGCCGACCCTTACGCTGTTTCTCATCGCGGCCGTTTCTCTTTCTCTCTTCTTCTGAGGTCTGATCAAAAGAAAATACATAACTACGAACAAAAGAATAAGCGGGAGCAAAGTCATCATACTATTCATGTAAAAAACCTCCTAAGTTAAATGATATCCTTGTTTTATATGCCTTTTTCCGGTTGCCTTGCTTCTACAAAATCATTCGCTATGAAAATGGTGCCGGCGGTGGGGGTCGAACCCACACGGTGTTGCCACCACAGGATTTTGAATCCTGCACGTCTGCCAATTCCATCACGCCGGCACAGCGGGATTATTTTACACGAAAAATATAATAAAAACAAGGTTTTTGGATAAATTGCTCATATACGGACGCCTCTAGCATGTCTTTACTCGTACATACGGCTTTATACGGGTGTTTCCGCCATCTCCCTTTCATCTTCCTCGAACCTTTCCATCTTTTTCCTGCCCAGCTTTTCATATACTGCCGGCACTATGAAAAGGGTGGTGAGAGTAGCATAGAGCAAACCTCCTATGCAGGATATAGCAACAGGCTGCATCATCTCTGAACCTGTACCGAATCCTATGGCCATGGGAACCAGGCCCAATACGGTAGTCAGGGCAGTCATGAGCACAGGCCGGATCCTGGTGCTACAGGCCTGTATTATAGCTTCCCTCTTTTCCATGCCCTCATATCTGCATCTGTTTATCTGGTCCACCAGCACTATGCCGTTGTTGACGATTATGCCTGACAGGACTATGAATCCTACCATGGACACCACGCTGAACTCCTGTCCTGTTATGAGCAGCGCCAAAAATCCTCCTGTGAACCCCAGCGGCACTGTGAACATTATTATAAAAGGACTCCTGAAACTCTGGAACTGGGCTACCATCACCAGATAAATGAGCATGAGGCCGAGGAGCATCATTTGGGTCAGCTGTCCCATGGCGTCTGCGATAGCCTCCCGTTCTCCGCCGAATTCTACATCGACGCCTTCGAATGCGCTGTCCTTCTCTATTCTCTCTCTGACTTCATCTGTTGTCAGAGTCACGTTGCTTTCCTCAGAAACACTTCCGCTGACCGTCACTACTCTGTTTTGATCTATATGATCGATGGAAGCCATGGATCGCTCCTTGGTGATCTCCGCCAAGGATCCCAGTCTGGCCTTCACCGTTTCGCCGTCCTGCCCCGTCTTTGATATGACCAGGTTTTTCAGATCTGCCACGGTAACGTCCTCTCTTTGATCTGAGCTTACCATGATGTCTCTCTCCATACCGTCACGGATCATACCGCCCGATCTTTGTCCTTCAGACAGGGCTGCTGCCACCTGTTGGTATACTTCTGCCGTGGTGAATCCTTTTCTCATGGCTTTGTTCTTGTTTACGGTCACTTGGAGTTGAGGCTCTGTTTCTTCGTCGGTATCCGATACTTCCTCCACTCCCCGGGTATTCCTCATTATCTCTTCGGCCCGGAGTGCAGCAGTCCTGAGTTTGTCTGTATCTTCCCCGTATAGCTCTATGCTGATCCCCGAACCTCCCATGGCAGACATGCTGCTTATATCCATATCACCGGATACCATGACGTCTTCGGCCCCGAGACCTGTGGCTATATCCTTTATTTTTTTCGACACGACACTGTTCTTATCTATGGCATCTTCGTCAAGGAGCACATACATGCTCAACTGGGACCAGTCTTTGTTGCCCGTGTCTATGATCCCGGCAGTAGCTTCACTGGATGTAATCATGCCTACGGTGTCCACTCCTTCCAGATCCTGTACCTGGTCGCATATCTCATCTCCGGTCTCCATGGCTTTCGCCAGCTTCACATCGCTTTTCAACGTAATGGACGCCGATATCTCCTGCATGGCCATAGCCGGCATATAATCCAGACCTTTTACCATGAGAGGCACGGTGGAAAGTATCAACAATGCCAGAGCCCCTGAAAAGAATCTCTTTTTCCTGTCAAGGACATACGCCAAAGCATCTCTGTATCTCTCCAGCATGGCAGACTGCTGCCCCAAAACGGACCGTCCCTTTTCGGGTCTGTCTACCAGCATACCGGCCACAGCGGGAACGAATGTCATAGCGATCACAAGGCTGGCTAAAAGAGCATAGGTTATAGTCAAGGCCATGTCCATGAATACCTCTCTGGTTATCCCTTCCACGAAAACTATGGGAGCGAACACACAGATAGTCGTAAGGGTGGATGCGGTTATCGCTCCCGTCATCTGGACTGCCCCTTCTATGGCCGCCTTCTTTTTGCTGTATCCTGCCTCTCTTAGCCTGTATATGTTCTCTATGACTATGATGGAATTATCCACCACCATCCCTATCCCCACGGCAAGTCCCGACAGGGATATGACATTGATGCTGACCCCGCTGAAATACATGAGGAGCAGGGCGCATGTGATGGACACCGGCATGGATATGACCGTTATGAAAGTGGGCCGCCAGTTCCTCAGGAACAGCAGCAGTATGGCTATGGCCAATATGGCTCCTATGAGGAGATTGTTGAGCACCGAATCTATCACTATATGTATATATTTGCCCTGGTCTGACAAAGTGGTGAACTCCAGTCCGCTGTATTCTTTTTCCAATCGGGTGAAAGTTTCACTGATATTATCGGATACCTCCGTGGTCGGATAATCGGACTGCTGGGTAAATGTAAGGATTATGCCGTCATGTCCGTTTATCCTGGAATAAGCCGTTTCCCCATCAGAAGTATAAGACACATCAGCTACATCGGAAAGCTTCACTGCCGGGATCCCTTCCATTCCCATATCGAAGATCACGAGATCTCTGAGTTCTCCTATGCTCTTTATCTTGTCCCCTACAGATACCATCATGTCCCTGCCGTCATCGGAAATATATCCGGCAGGCATGTTGAAGTTCTGTGACGATATGATCGCCGAGACATTTTCAACAGTGAGTATGTTCTCCATATCCACAGAAGCCGTGCTGCTCCCCAATTGGGAAAGAGATGCCGCCATCTGGTTCTTCGCCCCATTGAGTTCGGCCTCCTTTGCCGTTAGCTCAGACATCTTGTTGGACAGAGTGGAGAATGAATTAGCTTTATAGATCTCAAACGTGCTCAGGGCTGCCGATGCACTGAGAGAACTGTCGTCTATAGACGCCACATCAATGCCTATGAGCTCCATCTGATCAGACATTTTTTCCAGCACATCTTTCATTCCGTCTATCTGCATCTGGAGCAGAGCGGCTTTCTGAGTGTCGCCCAGGGCCTCGGCCATTTCTCTCTCACTCACCTTGTCCTTTATATCCTCTAAAAGGAGAGAAACGTTCTCGGAATTTTTATTCAGGTCCTTCTGAGCCTTCTCTATCTGTTTTTTCCCTTTGGAGATCTGAGCCTGAGCGCTGTCCAGCTTACCCATATCGACACTGCCACCCAGAGCAGAGTTCATGGCAGCTTTCAGTTCATCGTTGGCTTCTTTTATCTTTTTTTCTGAAAGCTGTACCCTTATCATGTTACCGGTATCTCCGGAAACGCTTACGGAAGCTACCCCGTCCGTTCCCCTCAGTTCTCTTCCCACGTTGCCCTCTATCATATCGGTGAGCTCATCCGTGTCCTTTCCCTGGCAAGCCACCGCTGAAACATTGACCGGGATCATCTCGGGATTCATCTTCATTATGACGGGTTTTTCCACCCCTTCATCCCACTGATCCTCTATCATATCCAGCCTATCCCTTATATCGGCTGAAATAGCTGACAGGTCCGTACCGTTTTCGAATTCCAAGAGTATCATGGAATAATTCCTTGATGATACAGACTGGGTGCTCTTTATATTTTCAAGAGATGCAAGCTGTCCTTCTGCAGGTATGGTGACTGTTTCCTCCACCTGGGCCGGAGCTGCGCCGGGATATGAAGTTATGACAGCCACGTAGGGCAGGTCTACATTGGGGAAAAGGCCGGGAGTCATCCTCGTAAATGACACGAGTCCGAACACCAACACCACTATTACGAGTACCAGTACGGTCAACGGTTTTTTTACACTTGATCTGGCGAACATATATTTCCTTCTTTCGGTCTGCTTTCACTGCCTATATATCATACGGATCCGAATTTCGATCCTTGCTGCCGCACACACCGGAAATGACAGCCGTCGATAAACACTGTGCTCTAACATTATATGTTCACCGGGAAACGATAACAAGGGAAAATCTCGAAAATGTGTCAGTACATATCCTGGAAAATGTCAATATAAAAAGACGTTTTTCCAGACATCCTCATTTGTCGGACCTGTTCCCCGATCCATCAAAACGACATATTTCCACTGACTCTTTTAGCCAAATCATAGGAACTGTGATATACTCTTCCTATGAGGTCAGACAGGCATAAAAACAAAAAAAGATACAAAAGGGGATCCAACACGACGAAAAAGCGCAAAAGGCCGGCCGCCGGGAAAAAAAGAAGCAGGAAAGTCATAGTACTGCTCCTCGTTTTGGCCATTGTCATCGTTTCATACGGGGCATACCGGACCTATTGGAAGATGACCTTGAGCAGCGCCGATACTCCCTCGTGGGTGGTGGAAAAATACCTGGATGTAGATGGTCACTCAAGGACTGGTCTCTCTTTGAGCAGACCCACTAACATAGTGGTCCACTATGTAGCCAATCCGGGAAGCACAGGCTGGGACAACTGGGACTATTTCAATTCTCCGCAATCTGTCACCAGTTCCCATTACATAATCGGCCTGGACGGCACGGTGATACAATGTGTCCCTCTTGACGAGCAGTCCAGCGCTTCAAATTCCAGGAACGATGACAGCATATCCATAGAGTGCTGCCATCCGGACTCTACGGGAGAGTTTTCCAGTGAGACCTATACATCCCTCATCCGTCTCCTCACATGGCTGTGCAACAAGACGGGCCTTGAAGGAGATGATATAATACGGCACTATGACATCACCAGGAAAAATTGTCCCAAGTACTATGTTGAGCATCCCGATGCCTGGATAAAACTGGTGGATGATGTAAAGTCTAATCTATAATATCCGTCGATCAAAAGAGGCCGCTGCACCGGGCATCTCCCTGTGCGACAGCCTCTCTTCTTTTTTATCTGTTTTCTTCCTTATATCCACATTTTATCCGGGACTGCTCCGATCATTCCCGCTTTTTCCCGCAGTATTTCTACAGATCGGGCAGGGAATCGAATCCGGGTTTGAGATCTTCGTCGGTAGGCACGTAATCAGACATTTCTCCGTTGTGGAATTTCTCATAAGCCACCATGTCGAAATATCCCGTTCCCGTAAGTCCGAAGAGTATGGTTTTTTCCTCTCCGGTCTCTTTGCATTTGAGAGCCTCATCTATAGCCACTTTTATGGCATGGCTGCTCTCAGGTGCAGGGAGTATGCCTTCAACTCGCGCAAACCTCTCAGCCGCTTCGAACACAGCTGTCTGTTCCACTGCGACGGCATCCATCATTCCGTCATGGTACAGCTGGCTCAGTACCGGGCTCATACCGTGGAACCTCAGCCCTCCTGCATGGCTTGCGGAAGGTATGAATCCGGAACCCAGGGTATACATCTTGGCAAGAGGACATATCTGGCCTGTGTCGCAGAAGTCATATGCGAATTTCCCTCGTGTGAAGCTCGGACATGAAGCCGGTTCCACCGCTATGAACCTGTAATCCTTTTCTCCCCTCAGCTTCTCTCCCATGAAAGGCGAGATAAGTCCGCCAAGATTCGAACCGCCTCCGGCACATCCGATTATCACATCAGGTTCGATACCATATTTCTCACAGGCCTTTTTAGCCTCAAGACCTATGACGGATTGGTGCAAAAGCACCTGGTTCAAAACACTTCCCAAAACGTATCTGTAACCTTCGTGTGTGACAGCGTATTCTACCGCTTCTGATATGGCACACCCCAAAGATCCTGTAGTTCCCGGATGCTCTGCCAGTATTTTCTTTCCTACCTCGGTAGTATCGGAAGGAGAAGGTGTCACAGAAGCCCCGTAAGTCCTCATAACTTCTCTTCTGAAAGGTTTCTGCTCATAACTCACTTTTACCATGTACACTACACAGTCCAGATCCAGATAGGAGCAGGCCATGGACAGAGCAGTTCCCCATTGTCCCGCACCGGTCTCTGTGGTCACACCTTTGAGTCCCTGCTTCTTCGCATAATATGCCTGGGCTATGGCGGAATTCAACTTATGGCTGCCGCTGGTGTTGTTGCCCTCGAACTTGTAGTATATCTTTGCCGGGGTCTGCAGCTTCTCTTCCAGACAATATGCCCTTACCAGAGGAGAAGGCCTGTACATCTTGTAAAAATTGAAGATCTCTTCGGGGATCGGTATGTTCTTGGTATCGTCATCCAGTTCCTGGTCCACCAGTTCTTTGCAGAACACCCCGGACAGCTCTTCCGCAGTCATGGGTTTTCCCGTTCCCGGATTTACCAGAGGAGCCGGTTTGTTCTTCATGTCGGCTCGCACGTTATACCATTCTTTAGGCATTTCCTCTTCACTCAGATAGATCTTGTAAGGTATTTTTTCGTTGGTACTCATTTCGTACTCCTTTCATACCGCTGATAAGGGAATAAAAAAAGGCTTTCGCCCTTGCGGGACAAAAACCTCAGTCTTTGCTATGCCACCCTATGGGGAGATCCCCATGCTTCAAGTACAGCGTGATACTTGCTCAATTTGTAACAGGTAGAGTTCCCGTCAGGTTCTACTGGGCCTTACACCTTTCGTCCTGCCCTCATGAGTCCATTCAGCCCGATCCTCCTTGCCGCTCTCTCACCACCGGCGGCTCTCTGTGAATTCGGTTTCCCGACCTACTACTCTCAATCATCGGTTTCTTATTAACTTGTTTTGAAGTATAAAACAATGTCATATAGGTTGTCAAGGGTATTTTTTGTGTTTTTTAACAAATTTTTTCCGCACATATTATGTCCGACTGCAAAACCGTATTCTCCGAAAGTTTTCGGGAATACGTCACACACCATCTTCTACGCTGTCAGGGGACCCCTTCAGACTGAAGACCACCACGCTGGCGATTATCATGGCTCCCCCTATATACGTTCCCATATCCGGCATCTCACCCAGCATCATGAAGCCTATGATGGCAGCTATGAGAGGGTTCACGAAAAGATAATTGGTGACCTCGCTGGTCCTTTCTGCTATGGATATGCCCCTGCTCCATGTGTAATAAGCCACGGCCCCTGCTGCCACACCCAGATAAACAGCGGAAATATTCGCCGCCATACTCGCCTCTCCCATAGCCCTTAAGGCACCGGGCGCAAAAGGTAAAGTCTGGATGGCACCGAATATGGCGCTGTATGTGGTCACCTCTATATCTGTGTATCCGGCCTTGCTCAATTTCCTCGTAAGGAGCGTGTAGCCCGCAAACAATGTCGCTGTGACTATCATCCACAGTGCCCCGATGTTCACAGACAATATGCCGTCCCAAAGCAGGAGCACCACCACGCCGGCAAATGCGCAGAATATGGATACCCAGCCTGTTATGTTTATCCTTTCTCCGTAGAGTTTCATGGCTGCTACAGCTACTAATATGGGCGCTATGGCGGTTATTATGCTGCCCGTTGCCGAGTTGAGTGTCTCCAGCCCCTTGTTGAAGCAGATGAGATACATGGAAAAGCCACATATGCCTGAAAGAAAAAACCATCCCAGATCCCGCCGGGAAAAAGGTTTTCTCATTTTGCATCTGCGGCCTATAATCACCAATACCACCGCTGCCAGAAAACACCTTATGAACGCCAAAGCATAGGGCGGGATCTCGTCACCTATAAACCTGGTGAACGGAAACCCCGACCCCCATATCAATACCGTTATGAATCCAAAAAAGTGTGTTTTCAGCTTGTTGCTCATATAGATCTGAAACAAGAGTCTGTCAGTCGTTTGCCGATTCAGAACTCCTTGAGATTATCTCACCTGTAGTTGCGTCTATTTTGAAATCATACTCCATTCCGTCAAAAACTATTTCGACTTCGTATACTGTCCTGCCATCGTCGTTGTCCAATTCAACCTTCATCACATCGGATTCCGATGCGCCCGACACCTCACCGAGAGCTATCTTCCTCGCTCTTTCGATTCCTATATCTCCTATATCCGACTGGTTCGCACCGTTGTCCTGCGTCCCATGACTTTCTATGTATTCCATCTCCTTATTCAGCAGGCTTCCGTTCCTGACCGCGAATGACATTTCATATATGCTGCTCTCATACATTATCTGGACATTGTATTCCATGATCCCGTCGTTGAATTCCTTGCCTATATAGGTTATGTCTTCCTCGGTAGCTCCCGGCACCTCGCTCAATGCCAGGCTTCTGGCCTCTGATTCGTCTATGCCTCCGAAAAGGCCCATGAAGTAACAGATTATCGCTCCTATAGCTATCAACGCTACCACTACAATGGCAATTATTATACCTTTTCCCACACCTTTTTTCTTTTCCGGTTTTTGATTTTGAGAATTTTGTTCTGTCATTATATGGTATCCTCCCGTTCTCGCTTCCTGTTTCCTGCAGCGTCCTATTACCGCCGCACACGTGGAATTATACCACAAAAAGCGGGTCTATCACAATTTTGTAATGTGATAAGACATATGTTACAGAATAAAAGATAAAGAGAGATACTTTGATATAATGTTTTCGATCAAAAAAACAACAACCAAAAGGAGTATC
>CASDUO010000011.1 GCA_949284065.1 uncultured Bacillota bacterium | reverse complement strand
TTGATTCTCAACACGGTAATTGCAGATTATAAAGAATTGGCGGAAGATTTTCTTAAAGCAGCTGATCCGAATTACGAGATTACATCTTCCGTTGTGAAACTGTCGGCAGAGACCTATGTTTCTGCTAGCAGTCTGGATGAAATTACATATATGGGAGAGATAGCCCGTGGCAAAGCTGATGATATAGCGGTACAGAACCTAGTGAAAATAGAGCTGATGGTGCAGTTTATGACACTGATTTATGCCTGGGAACATACAAAGCGAAAGGTTCGGGAAGGAGGAGCCCACATAGGAGAGTTTGCTCAGGCAATGGTGGTGACTCGTGAGAAAACGCGCTCCTGCTACAAGTTCATGAGCCGTGATATGGGTATTGATTTTGATAAAATTGAAAGAACTCCTTTTTACCGTATTATGCTTCTTAACCCAAAAGGATTAGATGAACTGTGGCGTATCAAAAAGGTAATGCACCCGGATAATATCAAAGCAGCTAAATATGTTCTTTTTAAAGAGATACTGACAGATCGGAGTATGGAGGATATTTTGCTTTCACCGCAGGAGGTACCGTATTATGAGCCTGTTGATACGATACATGATGACCCAGCTCTGGATGATGAGTATATGGCTATTGCTGCGGAGCTCAATAAGGATATCCCGTATTTTCGCAGAAACATGACTGAAGCTGAACTTCAGGAACACCGAAAGACGGCAAAGGGAGGTGTTTCATCAGAAAAACTTTTACAAAACATGAAACAGATGAATCAGAGGTTTTATGAAGGAGCAGGAGGAGTATCTGCCGGGATCATAGGGGGAGTTTCAGGAGGAGTTCTTAAAGGAGCAGCCTCAGGATTTGGAACGGCTGCAGATGCAGTTAAAAATATGAGCCACGACATGAAAAAGGATTTTGGCAAAAGCGCTGCGAAAGATGCTGCTGCTACAGCGGCAAAAGAAGTGGGGCGCAGTCTTCTCAGAGGTTTATTCAGAAAATAGAAATATTTGCTGAATCTTGAAGATGGGATAACGGAAATATGAACAGAAAAATTCTGACTTTAATGTTTGCGTGGATACGGTATTTGTGACTTGCGCAATGCAGAGGTGATGAAAAGAAAGAACCGGAAAAGTCCTCAAAGAAAACATAGATGAACTCCAGTCCGAAGAAACGGGATTTTACGGATAATACGGAAATATCCATGGTGATTTGCGGAAGCAGTCTGACATCGGGACAGGAGATTGTGATCAGCATTACTGTAAGGCGGGAAGATGATATTGAGGAGGCTGAAAATGAGATAAAAGAATACCTCAAGTCTTACTGTGCAGCCGGTATTTTTACTGGATGAAGAATCTCATATCGGGAAGAGAATGATGAAATGGAAGGGGTCTGTGTTTGGACTGGATCGCATTTTTATCCGTGAGATGAAGAACTGGTCACATATCAGTTGGAACTTATTGGTATCAAAGGAGCAGTATCAGCAGTTGAGTGAGGATAATTGGAGTGAGATGACTCCGGAAGAAATGGAACAGTATCTGGGTGTAAAATATGTGGAAAATAAAGAATCTACTGAAGATTGGGGAGAGGGATATCTGGTAGTTGATTTCCCTGGACCGGATGAAGACTCCTGTCTTCGCGTACTGTTTAAAGACAAAGAAGGAAACGGAAAAATGACACCGTCAAGCATGAGTCCATCTGGACAGTTGATGGGTGACTGACAAAACAGAAGCTGATGCATGGTAGATGGAAATATAAGATGAATATTGACAATTGAATACATTGAGGATATTACAAGAACTTACGGATCGGGCAACCACAAGCACCCCTAGGGTCAGCAGATGATATCCAAGAGTTTGTTATGAGACTGTATTTGGGGATCGCCATCAGGAGCCTGGCAAAACATTAGTAATCCTATAGAGGATGATGTTTTGCTGGGCTCTTTTTGGTATGACGGGCATGCCGTCAGTCTGTGGTGAAAGTCCACAAAGGGCGTAGTTGCCGACGAACCTGAAAGCGATTCCCAAGGTTCATATCGCGAGGTATGGGCGAGAAGAAGGGATAGCGAAATCGTAGCCTGACGAACAGGAATCTGATACCAAGGCTTGCATGGCGGATAAGTGAGCAAAAAGTCACGAAGTCCAAAAGGCAACCGTAACCCATGTAGGTAAATCAGGCAGGTAGACGAGGAAAGACTGGCGAGCTTACCCCGTGAGACCTCATAGGCAGATAAAACTGTAGTAACAACGAACTATGAGGAGTCAGCAGAAGCCATAGTAGTGAGGAAGCTCTTGTAATGAGAGTGGAGCGAAGGGCCGAACAATTCAAGTCAAATGGACTTGTAAAAGTAAGTATCCATATCCGACGAGGAAGATAGTAGCAAAGACGTAACGGAGCGAACCTTCCACAGAATGTAGGGGAAAGGATACGAAGCATAGCAGAGAAAGGAGACGTGATCCATGTCGCAGTTGCTTGAGGAAATCTTGAGTAGAGAGAATATGCTGCTTGCCTACAAAAGGGTAAAAGCCAATAAAGGGGCAGGTGGAGTCGATGGAATCACAATAGAGGAAGTCGATAAGTATCTCAAAGAAAACTGGATAGATATCCGGGACAAGATCCGGAGGAGAAAGTACAAGCCAAAGCCGGTGAAGAGAGTAGAGATACCAAAACCGAATGGAGGAGTACGAAACCTCGGGATACCAACAGTGGTGGATAGAATCATCGAACAGGCAATAGCGCAGAGGCTGACGCCAATAGTAGAACCGCATTTCAGTGAGTACAGCTATGGCTTCAGACCGGGACGCAGAGCACAGCAGGCAGTGATAAAACTGCTGGAATACTTCAATGATGGCTACACATATGTAGTGGATATCGACCTGGAGAAATTCTTCGACAATGTGCCACAGGATAAACTCATGACGCTTGTACACAAACTCATAAATGACCCTGATACAGAGTCCCTGATAAGGAAATACCTAAATGCAGGGGTAATGATAAAGGGAAGATATGAGGAGACAGGCAAGGGGACACCACAAGGAGGAAACCTTTCACCACTCTTAAGCAATATCATGCTCAATGAGCTTGATAAGGAACTTGAGAGACGAGGACTGCACTTTGTCAGGTATGCAGATGACTGTGTGATAGCAGTAGGAAGCAGTGCAGCAGCAAACAGAGTGATGCACACAGTAACGAGCTGGATAGAGAGAAAGCTCGGACTAAAAGTCAATATGACAAAGACGAAAGTCACGAAACCGGGCAGACTCAAATACCTCGGATTCGGGTTCTGGAAAGACGCGGAGGGGTGGAAGGCAAGACCGCATCAGGACTCTGTCTTGAAATTCAAAAGAGCGTTGAAACAGCTGACAAAGAGAAGCTGGCCTGTAAGCATGGACTACAGGATAGAGAGACTGAATCAGGTGATACGAGGGTGGATAAACTATTTCAGGATAGGAAGCATGAAAACAGCCCTACGGAAGATAGACGAGCATTTACGAACCCGCATGAGGATAGTCATATGGAAACAATGGAAGAAGGCAACTAAACGATACTGGGGGCTTAGAAAACTCGGAGCTCCGGAGTGGATGGCAAAGCAGTCCGTGGGATTTGGAGACCATTACCAAGCGGTAGCTAAAACTACAGGACTGCACCTCATAAGCAAAGAAATCCTCGCGAGGCGAGGACTTCTAAGTTGCATGGATTATTATTTGAATTGAACCGCCGTATGCCGAACGGCACGTACGGTGGTGTGAGAGGGGCTACAGGTTAGCCCCTACTCGATTTTTCACTTTAAAGCTCTTTATCGGATTACGATGTGAGTCAGCTCCGGTAAGGAACTTTTTATGAAAATGGTCAGTGGTCCGTAGCCTGCGGATTTTGAAGAAGTTACATCAACACATTCAAAATTCGGAGGATACGAGATGAAAATAAAATATGAATTTATAAATGGAGAGACTGTAGAAGTTGAAGTAGAAGATGAAATAGGTAGAGTAATTATTGAAATGGACAAGAGAGAAAAAGCTAATAATCATGCGGAGACACGAAGACACAGTAAGCTTGACAGTTCAGATGATAAAAGCAGCTGGTTGATTGAGTATTTAGAAGGAGAAACGTTTATAAGATGCGGAGGTAAGACGTTTAGACATTGAAGATATGGCGGATTTGAAGGAGAACTCCCTTGTTCTGTTGGAGCAGATAAAGACGATCGATAAACAGAGGATGGGAGAGTATATAGGAAAGGTTTCTGAGGTAGAAATTCAGTGATTTCTAAGGAATTGCAAGGGGTTTGCTCATTTCTTAACTATTCCTTAAATCATAATTTTGAGAAGAAATAAAGTCGGGAAGCAGGCCGGGAGCAAAATCTGGTCAAATATAGTCATTCCAACGCATTTGCTCAGTACTTACCATTTATTATAAAAAAAGTTTACTATAATATAATTTTGTCGAGTATTACCTTTTTTATTTACTAACATGTTTTATATGACCTGTCCTGCACATTCTTTCTATGGATCCCGACATATCTTACATACGGTCCGCTTGGTGTCTGTCCGCCGTATCCACACCGGGTTTTCTCATGATATGGTCTTGGTACGGTCTGATAATGAGAAATATGAAACATCATAGTGACTGAAAAAGATGTATCAGCAGGACCAGCCTCAAATAAACGTTGAAATTTCAATGCTTACAGCCTATAACGCCCAAAATCGCCCTGTAAGAGGCTTTTTTTGGATTTAGGTATCGTTACACCTTGAAAACTGCCATATTTCAACAGAATACCATAGAAACAGCACACATAGGGGCTATGCAAAGCCTGAAACAGACCTGTTACATATGACGGGTAGCATGGATGGTATTAAATATGTGTAGGTACATTCAAGACCATACCGGCTTCAAGATAGTCTGCACTCACATCATTGACATCTGCCAAAATATATACAGCTTCTCTCAGATCCATATCCGAAGGCATATATTCTCGCGCAAGGTCCCATAATGTATCACCATACGATACTGTAACTTGTATATATTCGTCGATCTCCGCACCGTCAGCTGCGAAACCCCCGAAAGCAAAACCACACAGCAACATCAACAGTGCAGCTGTCATCATGATGAATGCAGTCAATCTCGATTTTGATTTTATCCTGTATTTTCTATGTGTAGCGTTCATCTTCAGTCCTCCCTGCTTTACGAACAAACGTTCTTCATGTATATAATAAAAGAACAAATGTTCTTTGTCAAGAAAATCTTATAATGTTTTTTATAAACTTATCTTTACTTCGTAAAATCAAAAGGAACTTAAAGATCAGTCTTTTTCCTCTTCCAGAGGCGGGTCGAAAAACTGTTTTGGATCGATGGGCTTATAATCTTTCCTCACTTCAAAATGAAGGTGTACCCCCGTTACAAGACCTGTAGCCCCTGCTTCCGCCACTGCCTCGCCGGCTTCGACGTGCTTACCCTGCTTTACGAGGACATTGCTGTTATGTGCGTATACTGTCATGATGCCGTTGCCATGATATATCCACAGAGAATTGCCGAGTCCGAGGAAGTTTTTGATATACCCTCTCATGACGACCACCCCATCGCATGCGGCATAGATCTTTTCTCCGTAATCACAGGTGAAGTCGATACCTTCGTGTTTTATCCTGCGTCCGTATATGGGATGGGATCTTTTACCGAAATCAGAGTCATATTTTTCACCCGGCATAGGGTGGCTCATGTTTATTTCAACATCATGAGCATCCAAAGTGGATTCCGACGAAAAAACTTCACCGTTCCATTCCGAAACAGCCTTTAGTTTGAAATAGTAGTTCTGGTCGTAACCATCTTTCTCTGACAAATAATAATTATGATCCTCATTGGTGAACGTGCCGACTTTCTCGAAAGGCCCGTATGGACTGAGTGAACGGTACAAGATATACTTTTCCGCCATATCCGTATCGTCCCACTGTATCCTGAAGAATTTCGCCGAATGATCGTATGCCTTGATCCCTACCTGTGGCATGGCGGTCTTTTCTGACACCTCGGTATCATCTGAAACGAGGTTGAATCTGCTCCCCATGGAGTTCACACTGTAATCATATTCGACTTCCGGTTTGAGACCTGTATCGACGTAGGCTGTTTGACCGGTGACAGTCAGGAGTTCTTTTTCTCCCGTGATTTTATCCTTCCTGTATACCAGATAGCGGGATGCACCGTCTACAGTATCCCACTGGAGTTTTATGGCATCTATTTTTACCGGGGATACTTCTACCTCAGGCACTTCAGGTTCTTCGGTCATATTGGATCTTACAGGCTCTTCTCCTAAAAAAAAGACTACGGCGATCACAGCCACGAAGAACGACGCAACGAGTATCAGTATTGTTTTGTTTTTGACTACAAGTTTCTTGATCATAATGAATATATCCTATCTTCCCAACAGTATGTCTGCCTGGTCATCACATTTTCATCAGTTTATCGTACACTCTATCGAACCAGTTGAATATCCTCTGCCTGAATATCACGCAGATCACGAACAGCAATACGGCAACCACTGCGATAGTTATGGCACCTCCGTAATGTTCGTTGGTAAGTTGATGGCCTATGAGCAGGCTCCCCATCATGGCCGGAGTCCTTCCCACCATTGAAATCAAAAGAAATGGCTTGAGTTTCATTTCGCTGATACCGGCTACATAATTACAAAGATCTTTCGGTACGCCGGGTATCAGATATATCAGAAAGACCACTAATACGGCCTTTTTACTGTTCAGTTTCTCCGTATAATACTCTACAGTCTCACTGTCGAATATGAGATTCACAAAATCCCGTCCCAATATCTTGGCCAGGTAGTATGTGAGTATAGTTCCGATAAAAGCCCCTGCGAGCGACCATAACATAGCCATCCAGAATCCGAAAAGGTATCCGCTGGCTATCTGTATCCATTGTCCGGGAATGATACATATGATGATTTGGACGACCTGTGCCGCCACGAACACAAATATAGTCATCCCTTTATAATCGCGGAAAAACTCCCTTACGTTTTCCATGCTGGAAAACCTTTCGATGAGGTCCGGATGAAAAAAGTATATGTAAAGAGGAATAGCGACCAATATGGATATGAGCAGGCCGAATTTCAAAAGAGCCACTACTCTTTTGCTTCCTTTGGTTTTGTTCCTGTTACGCTTGACGTGACTTTCCCTTTTTCCTTTTTCCCTATTTTTGCTTTCCTCTTGACCCATCTGTTACAATACTCCTTTATCCTTCATGGTCTGTACTGCCATCATTACGCCGAACTTGGAATGTTCATATGTGAGGCCACCTTGAAAATATACATTATAGGGCTCACGCAGCGGACCATCAGCAGAAAGTTCCAAGGTGGCTCCCTGGACGAATGCACCTGCAGCCATTATCACCTTATCCTCATACCCCGCCGTGTCCGAGGGTATTGGAGTTATGTTGGAGTCGATAGGCGCTGCTTTCTGTATGCCTTCACAGAAAGCAGTGAGCTTTTCGGGCGTTTTCAGCGTAACGGTTTGCACTATATCATTCCTGGCCTCCTCCGGCGAAGGCAACACTTCATATCCAAGCTGTTCAAAAACTTTACCGCACAGCATGGCGCCCTTTACCGCACCGTTTACTGTCCTCGGAGCAAGGAACATTCCTTGAAGGACTGTCCTGTTCTGTCCGAAGGTGAGGCCGCACTCTCCGCCCAGGGCGGGAGACGTCAATCTGTATGACACATTTTCCACCAGGTCCTCACGTCCCGTCACATATCCTCCGGACAGCGCCAGACCGCCGCCTGGATTCTTTATCAGGGATCCTGCCATGATGTCGGCTCCTACGTCTGTCGGCTCCTGTGTGTCCAGAAACTCACCATAACAGTTGTCCGTCATACATATGATATCCTTGTTGATATTTTTTACGAAATCAAAACATTCCTTTATCTGTGATATGGTCATGGCTTTTCTCCGGCTGTATCCCGTGGCTCTTTGGATGCATACCATTTTTGTGTCAGGTCCTATGGTCTCCTTTAATTTGGCTAAATCGATATTCCCATCGGGCCTTAACTCTACTTCTTTGTATTTTATACCGTAATCCTTAAGAGAACCTTTGCCCTCCCCTCTTATACCTATGACCTCCTCTAATGTGTCGTAAGGGCCTCCTGTACAATATATCATCTCGTCACCGGGCCGCAATATGCCGATGAGAGTTATGGTAAGAGCGTGTGTGCCGTTGACTATCTGGGTCCTCACCAGAGAACTTTCAGTGTGGAAAATATCGGAATAGACATTTTCCACTGCTTCCCTGCCTGCATCGTCATACCCGTATCCCGTATTCCAGGCGAAATGCCTGTCGCTTATGGAGTTCTTTTGAAAAGCTGCAAGAATTTTATACTGGTTATAAGTCATTATATCATCCAACCGTTCATAACACGGCCTGATAGCTTCCTCTGCCCGGGAGACCATATCGAAGACCTCCGGCGATATACCCAGATGTTCGGTAACGAGTTTTTTAGTCATTTCCATCGTCTTTTTCCTCCTTGCTGTCATTGTGACTGTTAGTCCTCTCTATTTCCCACTCCATGCTTTTTACCAGATCCCTTTTTACATTCTTCTGATGGGCCGCATAGAGCTGTGTCGTGGTTATCTGTTCATGATCCAAAAGAGCCTGTACGTCAAAAATGGAATTCCCCCTGCCTATGAGGCTGGTGGCCGCAGTAGCCCTGAGCTTATGAGGGCTGTACCCTTCCTCTCTGGATGTCTTCATCCCGATGGATGTATACTTTTTCACCAGCTCTCTTATCTGTCTCTGGGTCATTCTGTGATTCTGCAGGGAAAGAAAAAGAGCGTCTCTGTCCTCTTCCTCAAGTTTTGAATCATCCACCCTCTCATTGTTCAGATAGTCATTCAAAACTGTCGTTACGGATTTGTTCATGGGCATGGTGCTTTCTTTGCCCCTCTTTCTGTATATCTTGAATTCGCTGCGATTGAAATTGAAAGAGCTCACATTGAGTTGCTGAAGCTCCGATATCCTGAGACCGTATGTGAGGAAGATCACCAGGATAGCTTTGTCCCTCAATTTAGTCTTTTTCCAGTATATCAACTCCCTGTCAGTAAGACCGGAACCTGTGGAGACTGCATCGAGCATGATCATCACTTCATCGTCCTGCAGCGCTTTTATCTCTCTTTCACCCGGTTTGGGGACCTTGATTGGGTTGAAGGAGTCGGTTATGTTCTTTTCCAGGAGTTCCTCGCGATAGAGCTGTTTGAACATCACGCTCAGGGACGATTTTTTCCTTGCAAGAGACCGGTTGTTGTTTTCATACACATAGATGGAATCTTTCCCCTCCACCGTATAGCAGCGGCAGTAGTCTATGAAATCGTTCACATCGGAACCCTTTATATTTCTGAAATCGTCGATGGTGATCTCCTTAGGTGATCCTGCGTCGGTCAGGGTGGTTTCTTTCACAAGGTAATTGCAGAAAAAAAGTATATCCTTCAGATAGGCGCTCCTTGTCATGGGAAGGACATTGCCCTTCAGGTATATGAAAAACTTCCGCAAAAAGGGCGGGAGCTGGGCCTGTACTTCTTCGCATTCCAAGATCACATTATGTTCCGTCATAACTATGTTGTCCGGTCTGTCTCCGGAATTATATATCTTCACATTTTTTTTCGCAGCCATTTTACAATATCCTCTAATGTGGATGGACCATCATCTGTAATATCGAACCATCGTATATCTTCGTAGCGGGCGAACCAAGTCATCTGTCGCTTGGCGAATCGTCTTGTGTTTCTCTTTATGAGCCTTACCGCCTCATCTATATCGTAAAGACCGTCAAGGTGATCTATAAGTTCTTTATATCCTATGCCTTTCATGGAGATATCGCGGCTGCTAAGACCCATATCTTTCAATCTCTTTATCTCGTCGAGGAGACCGGCTTCCATCAGTCTGTCCACACGGTCGTTTATCCTTTCATACAGCTGTTCTCTTTCCCTTTTCAACCCTATGAGTGTAACATCATAGTCATCGTTTTTTTTCCGTTTCGTATCTTCGAAATCCCCGATAGGATCATGAAAAAGCTCTGCCGCCTCTATGGCTCTTATGACTCTTTTCACGTTGTTCGGATGTATCCTTTCTGCCGCCCTGGGATCGCATTTTTCCAATCTTTTATAAAGTGCCTCCGGGCCGTCCCGCCCGGCGATCTCTTCAAGACTTTTCCTGAAGGCATCATCCTTTCGACCGGGGCCGAAATCCAGATCGAAAATTATCGAATCCATATACAGCCCTGTTCCTCCGGAAAGTATGGGCAGTTTACCTTTTTTCAGGACCGAATCTATAGCTTTTCCAGCCATTTCCTGATATCTTGCCACGGAAAAATCCTCGAAAGGGTCCGCCACATCTATCATATGATGAGGTACACGTTCCAGCTCTTCCGGTCTGGGTTTGGCGCTTCCTATATCCATATATCTGTATATCTGCATGGAATCACAGGATATGATCTCTCCGTCAAACACCTCTGCCAACTGAAGCGTGTATTCCGTTTTCCCCACGGCCGTAGGCCCGGTAACAGCAAGTATTTTATTGTTGTCAAATCCTTTTGAACCTTTTCTCAAGGTCTTTCTCCCCCATCTTAATAAAGGTCGGTCTCCCGTGAGGACAGGTGTATGGGTTCTCACAGCGGGAAAGGTCTTTCATCAGTTCTTTTATCTCTATATCCTTCAGACTGTCGTTTGCCTTCACAGCTGCTTTGCAGGCTCTCATGGCACATGTCTCAGTTGCGGATATGTCCTTGAAATCTGTAACAGTATCTATATTGTCCATATATTCCTCCAGAAACAGTCTGGCTTCGTCTATGGTGAATGCCATGGGTATCTGGGACGTTTTATATATTCCCGGGCCGAAAGCCTCTATTTTGAATCCATAGCGATCGAGTTCTTCCATCCATCCCCCTTCTTCCCTGAAACTCTCCAAGGTGATGGGCATCATCACCTGCTGTCCCGGTGTTCCGCCCTTTTTATATGACTCCAGTATGCTCTCGTACAGCACACGTTCATGGGCGGCGTGCTGATCTATTATGTAAATGAAATCCTCGTCCTTTGCCAATATATATGTCGCAAATACAGTGTCTATGATTTCCAGCTGCTCAAAATCTACGATCTCATCGCTCCTCTTTTCAGTTATATGAGCTTTGTATGACCCGATTTCTTCACTTACTGCGGCAGTGCCTTTACGGAACTCTGACAGGACGGTCTTTATATCCATCTGTTCCGTTCCTCCCGGGTTTTTAGAGACTGATCTGCCACGATCCTTTTTATCATCCTCCATCAAACCGCGAGAGCCGGGGCTGATTTTCGTGAGGTCCGGTCTGTCTTTGAAAGGTGGATGAGCCGACGGTCTGGGAGCTATTTTTTCAAAGACATCCGGTATCGCATCTTTTGTATCTGTAGCTTTTCGCACAGCGTCCCTTATAAAGTCATGTACTGCTTTTTCGTCGTTGAAACGCACTTCTCTCTTGTTGGGATGTATGTTCACGTCTATGGTCGCAGGATCCCCGTAGAGGAATATATAAGCTATGGGATGATATCCTTCAAACATCTTTTCTCTGAATCCGTCATCTATCGCGTTTCTGATGAGCTTGCTGTCCACCACTCTGCCGTTGACAAAAAATATCTGTCTTTTTCTCCCCCTCGTAGTGTCTCCGGGGCCGCTTATATATCCGTCTATGGAAAGCCCCTGATTTTCATCCTCGTCGGTAAAATGTATCAATGTATTCGCGTGGCCCTGGCTGGAAAGGGTGACTATGGTGTTCCCTCTTTCTCCGTTCCCCTTCGTGGAAAAAAGGAACCGGTCATTGCTCTTCATTTTGAATTTTATATCGGGATAGGCCAAGGCCATTTGAGATACGAATTCAATGACCGCAGTGCTTTCAGCGTTGTCGCTTTTCAGGAATTTCAACCGCGCCGGTGTGTTGTAAAAAACATCCCGGACTAAGACCGTAGTACCTTCAGGGGCGCCTGTGCTTTTTTTACTTATGATCTCCCCGCCTTCTATTATGAGTCTGGTCCCTTTGGTCTCTTTTGCTGTTTTGGTCACGAGTTCTGTCTTTGATACAGCTGCTATGCTGGTCAGAGCTTCTCCCCGGAAACCAAGTGTCCCTATGGCGTCAAGATCTTCATCTTTCCTGATCTTGCTGGTACCGTGCCGCATGAAGGCAGTCTCCACATCTTCCTCAGGTATCCCCCATCCGTCATCGGTGACTCTGATATATGTTTTCCCGCCTTTCTTTATATCCACAGTTATGGTGGACGCTCCTGCGTCTATGGAGTTTTCTACCAATTCCTTCACTATGCTGACAGGCCTTTCTATGACCTCTCCGGCTGCTATTTTTTCCGATATGTCTTTGTTCAAGACTCGTATTTTTCTTTCTGTCATGTTCTCCATCATTTTACTTATATGGCCTTCCGTAATATAACTTGCTATCGGTATCGGAAGCCCTTACTATGTTCCTTCTGGTGACACCTGCATATATAGCTCCCACAGTCTGATCCTCCCCCAGATATATCTCAACGTGGTTTATTTTTTTATACCTTCCGTTGTTCTCAGGGCCTCCGTAAAAAATCAGATCCCCGGGTTGCAATTGAGAGTACTTGAGCTTCTTTCCGTTGTTCACACAATATCTGTATTGTTCTGCCGCTGTGGCCGGCATATATTTATCGATCGCGTTGGCATATGACCATATCACCAGATAACTGCAGTCCGTATATGAAAGGTATCCTCTCTTTCCCATGCTGTAGGGATCTCCCAGCCTTGTCTGGGCCAAATTGGCCACGGCTTTTCCCCAGTTCTTTTTGCTCACCCGTTTGGCCACGGTAAAATCATCTTCGTATACTTTGGCAGTACCCAGACTGTTGGTCACATAGACGCGCACCGTTTTATCACCGTACGAAAGCTTGTCGAAAGGCATATAGTTGGCGTACTTTTGCAAAGAAAAAGTCTGCCCTCCTGCAGAACGGGAATAGGATCGCTCAAGCTTGCCGTTGCTTTTGTAGAATTTCACCGACACCTTTTTCAATTTATATTGGGATACCACCTGCCCGTTCAATCTGTGCTTATTGCCCTTCACCACTCTTTTGAGGCCGAGGATCTGCTCATGATGGGTATGGTTGCGTCCGTAGTTGATATATGTGCTCCCTGCAACGGTATCTTCCTCCGGCACGGTTATCTCGCAGGATGCGGTCTTGCCGTCCAGGGCCCGGAATATCATTTCACACTTACCCGGGGCCACCGCTCTTACGGCTCCACTCTGATCTATGGTGGCAACGGAAGGGTCTGTCGATGTCCAATATCCGGGCACATCCACATTTGCGTACCTGACTCTGTCAGTCATTTTGAAATTGACTCTCAACACTCTCTTTGTTCCAACATTGGCAGTAAGGAAATCATAATGGACATATATGCTTTCGGGAGAAAGATATACTATCCCTTTATCGTCTCCGAGAAAACCATCCCCTCCCTCGGAATAACGTTCCGGAGAAACGGATTCCATTTCTTCTCCGGTGTCAGGATCTGTAACAGTAGCATAAGATATAACATAGTATCTATATCTGTTGCCGTTGATCCATGTGTCGTCGTCATTGTCGGTACAGGCTGTGTCCCTCCCATCGTAAACCAAGGTGACATCATCATCCTTGGTGCCGCGGACGACATTTTCCACGGAATATCTGTAAACGCGGTAAGCTACAGGCTTCCCGTCAAGATCGGGAACGGCTTCCCAGGATATATCGATCTCACCACGATCGTTTATGGATATGTCAAGTGACCCGGGCCTGTCGGGAGTCTCTATACCGACTGTTTCACCCTCGCCAGCATCGCCGGAGAGATGACATGTGCTTCTGTTTTTCTCAGCAACCGGGTAGTTTGTCAAGGGATCGGTTGCCGGATCGCCTATGCTCCCCTTGACGCTGCTGTAACCTATTTCAGAAAATATGAAAGATACCATGAGAAAAGATATGAAAACAGGCATCCATTTTTTGTGGACCAGATCCTTCATCGCATCGATATTTATCTTACCTTTTACATCAGGTTTAGATTCCATGTATTGTCCTTCTCTCTTCATTGATTTTATATATGCCTTTGATATTTCAGAACAGAGACAGCTGGTCTTCTGTTATATTGGCTCTTTTCTGCCTTTCTTCCAGTTCCTCCAGCTTTTCCTGGGCGCTGTTCAAAAGTTCTTTGGGCACCCCTGCCAGCCTAGCAACTTGTATGCCGTAGCTTTTGCTGGCGCTGCCTTCGGTGATCCTGTGGAGAAATACCACCTCGCCGTTTTCCTCGATAACATTGACGTTGAGATTTTTGAATCCCGAAAGTCTGCCCTCAAGATCGGTGAGTTCGTGGTAATGGGAAGCGAACATGGTGCGTGTCTTACGCTCCGGCGCCGTCAGATATTCCGTTACCGCCCAGGCTATGGAAAGTCCGTCATAAGTGCTTGTACCCCTGCCGATCTCATCGAGTATGACCAGGCTGGAGCCTGTGGCGGAATTCAATATATGGGCCAGCTCGCTCATTTCGACATAAAAGGTGCTTTCACCCCTGGACAGGTTGTCCGAAGCGCCTATCCGCGTGAATATCCTGTCCACTACTCCGATTTTTGCCCTTTCACAGGGCACGAAACATCCTGCCTGGGCCATGAGGACTATGAGGGCGGTCTGACGCATATATGTGGATTTTCCCGACATATTGGGGCCGGTTATCAAAAGCATCGAGGCATCGTTCCTGTCCATATAAGTGTCGTTCGCTACGAATATGCCGTCATCCAGAGTCTGTTCTATCACGGGATGCCTGCCCTTTGTTATTATGATCTCATCGCTTTTATCGATATGGGGTTTCACGTAATCATACCTGTCGCTCACATGAGCGAATGAAGCTATGACATCCAGATCCGATATAGCTGCAGATGTTTCCTGTATGGCTACTATATGGTTTTTTATATATTCCCTCAATCCGGTGAAGATCTCATACTCCATCCTATTTATGGTGGTCTCGGCATTGAGGACCTTATCTTCTGTCTCCTTCAACTGCGGTGTTACAAAACGTTCCCCGTTGACCAGAGTCTGTTTCCTTATATAGTCGTCTGGTATCATGGAAAGATTGGATTTGCTCACCTCTATGTAATATCCGAAAACCTTGTTGAATCCCACCTTGAGGTTTTTTATCCCTGTCCTTTTTCTTTCATTTTCCTCAAGTTCTACTATCCAGTTTTTGGAGTCGGAGATGGATTCTTTGAGGCTGTCCAGCTGATGGGAATATCCTTTCTTGATCAACCCTCCCTCTTTGACCGTAAAGGGAGGATCATCCACTATCGCTTTATCTATTTCCTCATATAAGGATCCGAAGTCATGGATCCTGTCTGCTATGGCTCTCAGGAAGGCATCGTGGCTGTCTTTCAGATCCAGTTTGATCTCAGGTAATACAAAAAGTGAATTTTTCAGAGCCACCATGTCTCTGCCGTTGGCACTGCCGCAGGACACTTTTCCTATGAGTCTTTCAAAGTCATATATGGCCTTCAGGGATTCCCGCAGGTTGTTCCGTCCTATCTCATCAGTAACGAGAGTCTCTACCGCATCCAGCCTTTCGCAGATCTCCTCAGGATCTCTTAAAGGCTCCTTCAGCCATTTTTTGATTTTTCTTCCTCCCATTGCCGTATTGGTCTTGTCCAATACTCCCAAAAGGGATCCTACAGTCTTCTTACCGAAAATGGTCTCTGTCAGTTCCAGATTTCTTATGGTCGCCTTGTCTAAAGTCATCCTTCCGTGTATGTTATACACATTGACTTTGTCCATATGGGCCATGCTCTGTTTCTGTGTGTTGAGCAGATATTCTATCTGCGCTCCCAGGGCAAAAGTTCCGGGGGATCCTTCCTCAAGTCCTAATGATGTAAGGGACTCTGCCGAAAACTGCCGTCCTATGGCTCTCCTTGAACCTACATCTGTGTATTTCGAATTTTCAAGGATATTTATGAATGCGTCTGTAACATTTTTGATGGCGGCCATATCTGCCGTGTCTGCAAACCTTTCGTTGATAAGCAGCTCCTTAGGACCTATACGTGCAAGTTCGTTCAGGAGCCCTTCAAAGGCTCCGTCTCCCGGGAGCTCAGTCAGATTGAGCTCCCCTGTGGATATGTCGCAGTAGGAAAACCCTATCTCGCTGTTCTTTCCGCAGTACACAGAGGCCAGATAGTTGTTTTCCTTTTCTGACAGTATAGTGTCTCCGGTGGCCGTACCGGGGGTAACTATCCTGACGATCTCCCTTTTTACTATAGACTTTGAAGCGGCGGGATCTTCTGTCTGCTCGCATATGGCTACCTTATACCCCTTGGCGACCAGCTTGCCTATATACCCTTCAGCAGAGTGATAAGGTACTCCGCACATAGGCGCCCGCTCCTCCAGACCGCAGTTTTTTCCCGTAAGGGTAAGATCCAGTTCCCGTGAGGCTTCAATGGCATCATCAAAAAACATCTCATAAAAATCCCCTAACCTGAAGAATAAAATACAATCCCTGCAGGTCTCCTTGATTTCCATATATTGCTGCATCATAGGTGATAAAGCCATTTATTTCCTTCTCCTGTACTCATTCAATCCCTTTTCAATAAGTTCTATACCCCTCAGCAGATCCTTTTCATTCAGTATATATGCTATCCTGATCTCATTCTTTCCTTTGGAGGATGAGATATAGAAATTGTCCACCGGAGCGAACATGGCAGTCTCGCCCCTATCTTCAAATTCCGTAAGCATCCAGACGAGAAAATCATCGGTGTCTTCTACAGGCAGTTTACATGTTATGTAAAAGGCACCTTTGGGTTTTTTGCATACTATCCCTTTTATGGATGAAAGGGCTTTATACGCCGCGTCTCTCCTGTTCTTATACTCTTCCTTGATCTCATCGAAGAAGTCCTCTGGCAGATCATACAATGTCCTGGCTCCGATCTGATCCAATGTAGGACAGCACAGTCTCGCCTGAGCCAGCTTCATGGTGTTTTCGTAAATATCGTCGTTACGGGTCACCATGGTCCCTATCCTCGCTCCGCAGGCGCTGAATCTTTTTGAGACGCTGTCAGTTATTATGACCCTGTCGGACACATCATCGAATTCCCCGAAGCTTATGGCTTTGTCTTCATCGTATGCAAATTCCCTGTACACCTCATCAGCTATGATAAAAAAGTCGTGTTCCTTCGCCAGGTCGCATATCATCCTCATCTCGCTTCGTGCAAGGACAGTCCCTGTGGGATTCCCCGGATTGCATATGAGCAGAGCTTTCGTTTTGGGAGTTATGAGCCTTTCTATCCTTTTCCTGTCAGCATAGCGGTATCCTTCTTCGGCTGTGGTCTCTATGGGTACCAGACGGGCTCCCGTCATCCCGACAAACACCGCATAATTCGTATAATAGGGTTCAGGCGTGATCACCTCATCTCCCGGGTCGAGTATGGTTTGGAAAGCGAACGTCAAAGCTTCGCTGCCGCCATGGGTGATTATCACGTTGTGACGGGAAAGTTCTACGTCGAACCTCTTGTAATACCTCCGTACCGAATCTATAAGGTCAAAGCTTCCCTCCGAAGGCGCATAGGCCAGCACATCGTTTTCGAACGCCTTGATGGCTTTCATGAACTGAGGCGGTGTCTTTATGTCAGGCTGTCCGATATTGAGATGATATACCTTTCGGCCTGCATGCTTGGCCCTGTTGGCGTAAACATAATATTTCTCTATAGGGGAATGTTCCATTGACAAAATTCTTTCAGATAATTTCATTGTGACTTGTTCCTTTCGTGATCTTTTCTATCTAATCCAATGCCTCGTGAGCATCGTTTATGATTTTTTCTGTGTCTAAGCTCGTTGTTTCCTGCGGTCCTCTCGCCAGCAACAGGAGGTATTCTATGTTCCCTTTGGCGCCCTTCACAGGAGAAAAAGTGATCCCTGCAGGGTATAGGGAAAGGGTCGAGGCAAAATCTATTATCCCGTTTATGACCTGTCGATGGATCTTCTTATCACGGACGATCCCGCCTTTCCCGACCTGTTCCTTGCCTGCCTCGAACTGAGGCTTTATAAGTGCCAGTATACGGCCCTCCGGTGAGAGGACCTTTCCAGCAATAGCCAACACGAGTTTTATGGATATGAATGACAGATCCATGGTGACCAGATCCGCCGGGTCTTTTATCATATCAGTATCCATATACCTGATATTCGTCTTTTCGATATTCACGACGCGGGGGTCTGTCCTCAATTTATAATCCAGCTGGCCATATCCCACATCTATGGAGTAGACTCGCTTTGCGCCTCTTTGGAGCATGCAGTCAGTGAAGCCTCCCGTCGATGCGCCCATGTCTACAGTGACGGCATCTCTTATATCTATATGGAATTCATCGAGAGCTTTTTCTAATTTAAGACCTCCCCTGCTCACATAGGGACAGGGGTTCGACTTTATCTCGATCACAGCATCATCGCTGACTGTGGTCCCCGCTTTATCGACGATCACGCCGTCCACAAGCACGACACCTGCCATGATGGATGCTTTTGCTTTCTCTCTGGACGGGAACATCCCTTTTTTTGTCAGTATTATGTCAAGTCTTTCTTTCAAATCGCTTTTCCTTCAAAATCATAGTTTTCTTTTCCCCTGAATCCGTCTCTCACCTTCTGAGCTATAGATCCGGGGTCGAGCCCGTATTTTTTGTAAAGGTCGGTTTTTGATCCGTGTTCTATGAATCTGTCCGGCCATCCCAAAGTGATGACTTTGCCTTCATAACCGTTTTTCTGTGCAAAGGAAGCTATTTTTTCTCCCATACCTCCTATCACTGCGTTGTCTTCTGCAGTGACCAGAACAGGGAATCTCTTCAGATCTTTTTTGAGAGCTTCCTCATCGATGGGTTTCACAAATCTGGGATCTACCACCTTGGTGTCTATACCCCAGCTGCTAAGTATCTCCGCAGCTTCCATACAGTGAGCTGCCATGGAACCGACTCCCCAGAGAGACAGATCTTTCCCCTCTCTTATGACGCGGCTGCCCGGGAAAAAAGAGGTCGTCCCGGCGCATATATTTGCCGAGGATCCCTTTGGATATCTGATGGCGCAAGGTCCGTCAAGAGTCATGGCATAGTCCATCATATGTTTCAATTCGTTACCGTCTGCAGGTGCGAGCACGGTGAGATTGGGCATGGATAAAAAATATGACATGTCGAAATTCCCGTGATGGGTCTCTCCATCTTCACCTACTATCCCTGCCCTGTCCACTGCAAAGACCACAGGCAGGTTCTGCAGACATACATCCATCAGGATCTGATCATATGCCCTCTGCAAAAATGTGGAATACACTGCTACGAAGGGTCTGTATCCATTAAGGGCCAGTCCTGCAGCGAATGTAACAGCATGAGCCTCGGCTATCCCGGCGTCGAATATGCGCTCGGGATGTGTACGACCGAAAACCTCAAGCCCGGTCCCGTCTATCATGGCCGCATGGACCGCCACTATCCTCTCGTCATGTTCGGCCATCTCTGTGAGCTTTTCGCCGAATACCCGTGAATTGTCCGGGACGCTCTTGCCGCCTATTTTGTTTCCGGATATGGTATCGAAAGGTCCGATGCCGTGGAAACTGTGAGGACTCATTTCCGCATTGCGATATCCTTTTCCCTTTTGGGTGATGACGTGGATCAGTGCCGGATCTTCACAGGCCTTCGCCATAGCAAGATATTCCTTTATTTCCTTTATGTCGTGACCGTCTATGGGGCCAAAATATCTGAAACCCAGTTCTTCAAAAATTATACCGTCGACAATGGCGTATTTCAGGATATCCCTCATCTTCACGACACCGTTGTATATATGTTTGCCCATGACGGGAAGATCCCGCACTTCCCTGCCAAAGCCGTGTTTGAACCTGTTGTAGTTTTTTGACACCCTCAGCTTGTTGAGATGGGATGAGACCGCTCCTGTATTCGGCCTTATCGACATGCCGTTATCGTTCAATACCACTATCACTTTTGTCCGCGACACGCCAAGGTTATTGAGGCCCTCGAAAGCCGGGCCTCCTGTAAGGGCTCCATCCCCTATGACAGATATGACCTGGTAATCCTCGCCTTTCAGATCCCGGGCCTTCGCAAAACCCATGGCAGCGGATATCGAATTGCTGCTGTGGCCCGAATCAAAAACATCATGAGGGCTTTCGTTCCTTTTCGGGAATCCGCTTATGCCTCCCAGTTTTCTGAGATCTTGAAAATCTTTTGCCCTTCCTGTGAGTATTTTGTGGACATATGACTGATGCCCCACATCCCATATTATCTTATCTTTGGGAGTATCAAAATAACTGTGCAGAGCCAGGCTCAATTCCACCACTCCGAGATTGGATGCCAGATGGCCGCCTGTTTTTGAAATATTGGTTATGAGGAAATCTCTTATCTCATATGATAAGAGTTCCATTTCCTCCAGGCTCATGTTCTTCAGTTCGTTTGGGAAATCATAATCCGTAAGTTTGTGTTTCATCTGCAGATCCTGTACTTTTCAATTATGTCTGTATCACGTAGTCGATGCCCTTCGTCTATTTGGTACGGTTCTTCACTTTTTCCAAAACATCGGCAAAAAACTCGGCATTGTCGTAATATTGAGCTATGCTGCCCATTGCCAGCTCGCTCAGTTCTTCCACTTTCTTTCGCGCTCCGTCAGCTCCGTACAAGGCCGGATATGTGGCTTTTTGCACCTGTGAATCCTTGCCTGCCGCCTTGCCCATCTCTTCGGCATTCCCCTCTATGTCCAAAAGATCATCTGTTATCTGATATATGAAACCCAGATTCTCTCCATATTCCGTAAGACTTTTTATCATGTCCGCGTCCCCTTTGCCCAGCATGGCTCCCGCCCTAAGGGAACCTATTATCAATGCCCCGGTCTTATTGATATCTATATATTCGAGCATCTCTTTTGAGAAAGATTTTCCCTCATTTTCGATATCAGCCACCTGGCCGGCTATCATCCCTCTGACTCCTGCACCCTTGGCCAGTTCAAACATGGCACGGATCCTCTTCTTTAGAGCCTTGTCATCATCCATATACATGAGCATGTCTTTGTTTATGGCTTCAAAGGCAGAACTTAAGAGTCCGTCTCCTGCCAATATGGCCATGGCCTCGCCGTATATGACATGATTGGTAGGCTTTCCCCGGCGCAGATCATCATCATCCATGGCAGGCAGATCGTCGTGGATCAGGGAGTATGTGTGTATGTATTCCGCCGCACATGCAAAAGGTATGGCATCGTTTATGTCTCCGCCGCAAAATTCACAGGCTCCCAGCAGCAAACTGGGTCTCAATCGCTTGCCGCCTGCTGAAAGGCTGTATTTCATAGCATCGTAAAGCGTTATGCTCTTGTCATCCACATCAGGTATAAGATCGTATAGATGTTCCTCTACGATGTCCTTATACCGGTCAAAATCACTGCGATATTCCATACTACACCTCCATGATCAGATCTATCTCAAATTTCTTCTTCATCCCGTCGGTATGTTTTTATGGTTCCCTCAGCTTCATCCAATATCTGTTTGCATATGTTGAGATACTTTATGCTCTCTTCATAATTCTTCATCGCTTCTTCCAGACTTATGTTTTCCTGTTCCATTTTTTCCGAAGCTTTTTCCAGCTTGTCGAAAGCTTCTTCAAACGTCATCTTTTTATTTCCCGACACGGTCTTCCTCCTTTTTTATCACATCAGCGTCCGCCCTGCCATCTCTGAAGACCACAGTGATCCTGTCGCCCATAGTCACATCTTCAACAGAAGAAATGGCTTTCCCCTCATGATCCAGGGTCAGAGTATATCCCTTTCTCAAGATCCTGCGGGGAGAAGCTCCTTCGATGACTGCTTCCTTTATGCCTACCTGCTTTTTCAATCCATCCACCAGTCTGCACATGGAAGCTCTGTTCTTTTCTCCCAAATATTCCGCCTTGGAACGTCTGGCCTCGATCATATTCAATATGCCGCCGCCGTAATATGATACATCCAGACTTTCGAGCCGCTCCCTCCTGAGTGAAAGTCCCCTGTCGAAAGACGCATCTATGGCGCTTTTCAGACTTGCCACATCATCTCTCAGTTCGTCCACGGAGGGGACCGCCATTTCAGCCGCCGCCGTAGGTGTGGGCGCCCTCATATCCGCTACGAAGTCAGAAATGGTGTGGTCGGTCTCATGGCCTACAGCTGATATGACAGGTATCTTTGAGCGGAATATAGCTCTGGCTACTACTTCTTCGTTGAAAGCCCAAAGGTCCTCTGTGGAGCCTCCTCCCCTTCCCAATATCATAACATCTGTAGAAGGGAAAGCTTTTCCGATATGGTCAATGGCTTTGGCTATATCTGAAGCCGCTCCCGGACCTTGTACGAGGACCGGATATATCAATATGTCCACTATGTTGTTCTTTGCCCTTATGGTCTTCGTCATGTCCCGTACAGCTGCCCCTGCAGGAGCAGTGACCAACACGACTTTTTTCGGAAAAAAAGGGATGGGTTTTTTATATCTCTCATCGAACAGACCTTCTTTGAGCAATTTTTCCTTCAACATATCGAAGGCCTTTGCCAGGTCCCCTACACCTGACTCTTCCACTTCCTTTACGTTCAATGAATAATATCCGCCTCGCTCGAAGACGGAAACATAGCCGGCAGCAGTTATCTTCATACCTTCTTCAATGAGGAAAGAAAGCTTTTCCGCATTGGGACGGGCAAGGAAACACCTCAGCACGCTCTTATCATCCTTGAGGCTGAAATACACATGTCCGCTGCTGTGATATGTGAGATTTGAGACCTCTCCTTCCACCACAACATCGCCCAGCAACGGTTCAGTCTGAAGCACGCGCTTGATATATCCGTTCAATTGTGAAACAGTAACAGGCCTTATAGCCATATTTCCTTTCCTCCCAGCAATGCAGTCCCCACGCTGTTGTCTGTGGACAATTCCCCAAAACAGATGTCTTCCAGATCGTTTTCCAGGTACTTCCTTATATATGATGACGAGGAGACTCCTCCTACATAGATCACGTTTTTTATACCGGTCTCCCTTCGTACATTATGGGTGGCCTGTACCAGGAGCTTTCCTATTTCCCGAAAAAGAGCCAGGGCCAGATCCTCCGTATCAGAATCTGATCTGATGGCCTGTGTCTCCAGACCGGAAAGATTGAACTTGGTGCCGTCAAGCTTCACAGGAGTCAATATGGAACGTTTTTCCGGTGCTTCTCCTCCGGCTGTTTCGGCTCTTTTCACCGCAAGGCCGTCAAGGGCCTTTCCGGCGGGAAAGTCAAGACCTCTGGCTACACCGACCCTGTCTATGACCTGGCCCAGTGAAATATCCTTGCTTCCCCCTGTTATGTCTATATCGTATCCGGACTGTTTTTCCCTTGCCTTTAGGAATTCACATGTGCCGCCGCTGAGGTGGAAAGCGAGTATCTCTTTTTCATACCTGAAAGGACTGTAAAATTTCACGGCCTCTATATGGCCTTCCTGATGGGAAAATTCCATATAGGGAACATCCAAAACAGTTGCGACAGCCTTGCCGTATCCCGCCCCTGCAGTGAAAACAGGCATATAGGAGCCCGTTACGGGTCTGGGCCTCGAACTGACAGCCACTCCTCTTATGCCAGCCCCTTTCCCCCTTAATGGCCCGAGCATCTGGGGCAGATTCCTGTTATGCTGGAAAAAAGCTTCCGACTGCCTCAAGCCTCTTTGCCCCGGTCTTGTTTCCAGAAGTCTTTCGCTTCGATATACGATATTGCCGGCTTTGTCCGTAAGAGCCACTGAGGTGGTATAGTTGCTCGTATCTATACCCAGTACATATTCACTCATCCAGATCCTCTATGACTTTGCCTATAACGCCGTTTATATACCTTCCGGAGTTCTCGCTTCCATATCTTTTTGCCAATTCTATCACCTCGTTGGCCACTATAGCCACGTTCAGTTCCTTCATATACATTATCTCGGTGATCGCCAGTCTGAGGAGAGACAGGTCCACTTTTGGCATCCTGCCCACGCTCCAATCCCTGGAATACTTATCTATGATCCTGTCTATGTCCTCTATATTGTCTCTGCAGAGGGCGAATCCCTCCCGCACATATTTTTTGTCTGCTTTCTTTGCCCGTTCGTTGCTCTGGAGAAAAACTTCCAACAGTTCGTCGGAGGTATTGCTCTGTGCTTCCATTTGGAAGATCGCCTGCATAAGGGCTTCCCGTGATCTGTTGCTCATATAAGATCCCATCCTCCTGTCGATTGCCGTTCATCTGTCCTTTGAGCCTGTGTCCTCCACCTCGACTCCCTGTACGTGTATATTGACGAAAAGAACATCTTTTTCAGTCATGTTCTCGATCTCCGCCTTTATATTCTCCTGTATGTCCCATGCCACTTCCGGAATGGGCACGCCATATTTTACATTTACGAAAACATCCACTCCTATGCCCTCATCGCTCTGATTGACTTTTACACCTTTTGAGATGGATTCTTTTCCGAGGATATCCTTTGACAGATTATCCATTATACCTCCGGAAAGAGATGCTACTCCGGGCGTCCTGACGGCTGCGTTGACGGCACATACGGCGATGACATCATCGGAGATCTTCACTTCGCCCAGTTCTTTATCATAAACCTTCTCGAACATATCCATAGATATACACCTCACCGCATGATTATAACAGAAAAGAATATTTGATTTCAATATTTACGGAAATCTTACATTTGTGTATTCAGTATTTTTTTAATAAAAAAGCTGCTCAGCATATCAGCTGAACAGCTCCTTTATATTCTCTTTGAATTTGGATTTTTTCTGGTAGCAGTCGTCCGTCAGTTTTTTTTCAAGCTCCTTCACGGCAGCTTTCTGTTTCGGGTTCAGCTTTGTCGGGACCTCTACTTTGACCTTCACGTACAGGTCGCCCCGCTTCTTTCCGCTGGTACTCTGTATCCCTCTGCCTCTCAGCCGGAAAACAGTACCATCCTGCGTGCCCGGTGGGACTTTATAACTGAGTTTTTCTCTAAGTCCCGGCACCTCTATGGTATCACCCAGTGCAGCCTGTCCGAATGTGATGGGTATCTCCACCTGCACATCCTGGCCCGCACGCTTGAAGACGTCGTGCTGTTTCACGCTGATGATGACATAAAGATCTCCGTCAGGACCGCCGTTCTTTCCGGGTTCGCCCTGGCCACGCAGGGTCACCACAGTGTCATTGTCCACGCCGGCAGGTATGTTCACGGATATCTTCACGCTTTTCTTGATCCTGCCGGACCCGCCGCATTTCTTGCACGGGTGTTCATTGATCTCGCCGGTGCCGTTGCACCTGCCGCACGGACTCACACTCTGGAAGGATCCAAAGGGAGTTTTCTGCATGGTATGTATCTCTCCCGTACCGCCGCAGTCGGGACACTTCGTTTTGGATGTCCCGGGCTCTGCGCCTGAACCGTTACAGTTGTCGCAAACGACATGTTTGTTCAGCTTGAGCTCCTTTTTCGTTCCGAATACAGCCTCCTCAAAAGTGACTGTTATATGTGCCTGGAGATCCTGTCCTTTCGCCGGACCGTTCCTTCTCTGTCTGCTGTAGGAACTGCTGTGTCCGCCTCCGAACATTCCGCCGAACATATCGAAGATATCATCGAAACCGCCAAAACCTGCGCCTCCGAATCCGCCTCCGGCACCGCCGAACCCTGCATTGGGATCAACTCCGGCATGGCCGAAACGGTCATACTTATCCTTTTTTTCCGGGTCGGAAAGGATGCTGTACGCTTCGTTGACAGCTTTGAAATTCTCCTCGGCGGTTTTATCACCTGGATTTCTGTCCGGGTGATATTCCATAGCCTTTTTTCGGAAAGCTCTTTTTATCTCATCTTCACTGGCGCCTTTTTTAAGGCCCAGGACCTCATAGTAATCCCTCTTCTCAGCCATCGCCTACTAATTTTCCCCGTCTTTCTTTTCTTTGTCGTCGTCTACTACTTCGAAATCCGCATCTACCACTCCATCATCATTGGATCGGGTCCCGGAACCGGCTTCTGCTCCTGCGGCTCCTCCTGCCGCATTGCTTGCTTCCTGCTGCTGCTGATACATCTTCGCAGAAATGGTGTGGAACTGCTCTGTCAAAGCATCCATCTTGGCTTTGATATCATCTATGGTGCCTGCATTGAGAGCCTTCTGAAGCTCATCTTTTGCATTGTTTATATTCGTCTGCTCCTCTTCAGAGAGTTTATCGCCGAGTTCTTTCACATTCTTTTCCGTTTCATATATGAGGGACTCTGCCTGGTTCCTTATGTCTATCTCCTCTTTTCGCTTTTTGTCCTCCTCAGCGTGCATCTCGGCTTCCTTTACTTTCTCTTTTATCTCATCTTCGCTGAGTTTGTTTGAGGATGTGATGGTTATATTCTGCTCTTTGCCCGTACCCATATCCTTGGCGCTTACGTTGACGATGCCGTTAGCGTCTATGTCAAAAGTTACCTCGATCTGAGGGACTCCTCTGGGTGCAGGAGGTATGCCTGTCAGCTGGAACCTGCCTAAAGTGGTGTTGCCTGCCGCCATTTCTCTTTCACCCTGGAGCACATGTATATCCACTGCAGTCTGGTTGTCAGCAGCTGTAGAGAATATCTGGCTCTTCTTCGTAGGTATGGTGGTGTTCCTCTCTATGAGTTTCGTAGCCACTCCTCCCAAAGTTTCTATAGAGAGGGAGAGAGGTGTCACGTCGAGCAAAAGGACGTCGTGTACTTCGCCTGTGAGAACTCCTGCCTGTATGGAAGCGCCCACAGCCACACATTCGTCAGGGTTGATACCCTTGAAAGGTTCCTTGCCCGTGATCTTGTTCACCGCTGCCTGGACTGCCGGGATCCTTGTAGATCCTCCTACCAATATGACTTTGGAGATGTCGCTGTTGGTGACCCCTGCGTCCGCCATGGCTTTTTTCATGGGCTCAACTGTGGATTCCACCAAATGTGAAGTGAGCTGTTCGAATTTAGCCCTCGTTATATCCATGTTCAAGTGAAGAGGACCTGCGTCGCTTACCGTTATGAAGGGCAGGTTCACGTTTGTGGTCTGTGAGCTGGAAAGCTCTTTCTTCGCCTTTTCTGCCGCTTCTCTCAGCCTCTGGAGAGCCATATTGTCCTTCCTGAGATCAACGCCGTTTTCCTTGGCGAAAGAGTCCGCCATAAAGTTGAGCAGCACTTCGTCAAAATCGTCTCCGCCCAGCTTGTTGTTACCGTTGGTCGCCAGCACCTCGAAAACACCGTCGCCCAGCTCAAGTATGGAAACGTCGAAAGTTCCGCCTCCCAAATCGTATACCAGTATCTTGTGGTGTCCTTCTTCCTTATCCAGTCCATATGCCAAAGATGCTGCCGTAGGTTCGTTTATTATCCTCTTGACATCCAGGCCTGCGATCTTTCCCGCGTCCTTCGTCGCCTGCTTTTGGCTGTCTGTGAAGTAAGCGGGCACCGTGATGACGGCCTCGGACACTGTCTCGCCTAAATATGCCTCTGCATCGGTCTTGAGCTTCGAGAGTATCATGGCGCTGATGTCCTGAGGGGTGTAATCTTTTCCGTCTATGGAGATCTTATAGTCGGTCCCCATATGTCTCTTTATGGAGGAGATCGTTCTGTCCGGATTGGTTATAGCCTGTCTTTTGGCTGTCTCACCTACGAGTCTCTCTCCGTTTTTTGCAAATCCCACCACTGAAGGTGTCGTTCTGTTCCCTTCTGCGTTAGTTATGACTGTAGGATCTCCGCCTTCCAGTACTGCCACGCATGAGTTAGTCGTTCCCAAGTCTATTCCTATTACTTTTCCCATTATTTTTTCTCCTTTTCATTTTTATTTTTTTGTTTTTACAGCGATGTTTTAGTTTCCGTCGCCTTTATATAAAGCCGGTATGGCTAATTTGCCACTTTTACCATTGCCGGTCTTATTACCTTTCCTTTCAGGATGTATCCCTTCTGCAATACTTCCGACACTTTGCCGCTTTCCACTTCTTCGGTGTCTTCCGTCATCACCGCGTTATGGAAGTTTGGATCGAATACCTCTCCCACAGCCTTGATCTCCTCTACGCCTGAACCGGTGAGGACATCTTTCAGCTGTCCGAATATCATATCCATGCCTTCTTTGAAACTGATGTCGTCTGTTTCATGTTCAAGGGCTCTCTCAAAGTTGTCCAGCACATCCAAAAGATCATTGACGATCTCCTCGTTGGCATAGGCATAGATATTGGATTTTTCTTTTTCCACCCTGCGTTTGTAGTTCTGGAAATCGGCCATAAGCCTCATATATTTCAGCTCAAGGGCCTCGTCTTCCTCTTTGGACTCAGTGCTGCCGGCGGCATCTTCCGATCCTCCGTCGGATCCTTCCTTCGCTTCCTCGTCCTGACCGGCTGTCCCGTCTCCTTCACAGGATCCCGTTCCTTCTTCAGTATCCCGGACATCCGTATTTTTCTCTTCCTTCTTCTCATCAGGATCGATTTCCATATCCTTTTTCTTTTCCTCTGTCACTTATCCTTTTCTCCTTCCGTGGCATCTGTCAGTTTGAAAGAATTGCTGATATTGTTGGTGATGTATTCAAGGACCGAGGTGACTTCACCATATTTCATCCTCGTAGGTCCTATGACACCCAGCTTCCCTACGAGCCTGCCGTCCACATGATATGTGGCCGTTACGAGGCTGCAATCGGACATCTCTTCATCCGGGTTCTCGGTGCCTATGGTTATCAACAGTCCATCGTCTCTGCTGATGAGCTTTTTAGCAAAATCCTCTTTCCTATACACCATTTCCATGAACATCTTTGCTCTGTCCAGGTCGCTGTACTCGGGCAGGTCGAATATATTAGTCAGCCCATCCATGTAGAGTTCCACATTCAGCATATCTTCCAGAGTTTTTACGAACTGTGGTTTGATACCCTGGGCCAGCCTCCTGAAAGCTTCGATATCCGTGTGGACCGCCGAGGCTATGTCCACAGTGAGAGCTTCGGTGACCGTCTTTCCCTTGTACAGATGAGTCATGGATTTTGCCAAAGTCTGCAAGGTCTCCGGGTCACAGGGGCTTTCCAGATGAAGGGCTTTATTGCTGACCCTTCCCCCTTCGGAAACGATCATCAACACGATGGTATGCTCATCTACAGGCAACAGATTCACATACTTGAGCTTTTCCGAATCCTGTGCCGGTGTCATGGCAAAGGAAATGAGATTGGTTATTTCGGAAAGAAGCTTTGAAGCATGAGCTATGGTCTCGTTGAGTTCGGTAGTATGCTCATAGAGCTTCCCTGCGATGAAGTTCTTTTCATCCTCAGTAAGCTCATATCTGTTCATCATATTATCCACATAGAGTCTGTACGCCTTTTCAGAAGGCACTCTTCCAGCCGATGTATGGGGATGAGTAAGATAACCCATATCCTCAAGGTCCGCCATCTCGTTCCTGATGGTAGCCGGACTGAAATCGAGGCCTTCCCTCTTGCTGAGACTTCTGGAACCTATGGGTTCCGCCGTCCTTACAAACTCAGATATGATGGCTTGTAAAATCTTCAGTTTTCGTTCACTAAGATCCATTCTGTCACCTCTTTGTTAGCACTCGATGATGTTGAGTGCTAATCCCTGTCTATAAGATAGCATTTTACCATGAGTTTGTCAACATTTGCAGCCATGATTTTTTATATAAGTTTGAAAGATGAAACAAAAGGGACATAAGTCCCTTTTGACAGATATTTGTTGTGAAAATACACCGGATATCAGATCCTCTTCTTTTTCCATTTCAGTAAAAATGCCGAGTTCACTATGACGACCACACTTCCCGCATTATGCACCAGAGCACCCACTACCGGGTTCAGTATACCTGTGATAGCCAAAATTATTGCCACGAAATTCAACACCATGGAAAAAGTGAGATTACACTTTATGGTGAACATCATACGTCTCGAAAGCCATATGAGATGGGGCAGTTCCTTTATATCGTCATCCACCAGGGCTATATCAGCGGCATCAACCGCTATATCGCTTCCCGTTCCTCCCATAGCTACCCCCACGAAGGCTTTTTTCAGCGCCGGCGCGTCATTTATGCCGTCACCTATCATGCAGACGTATTCCCCGTTTTCCTGAGTTTTTTCTATATATTCGAGTTTATCTTCAGGCAGGCAATTCGCCTTCAATTCACTTATCTGCACTTTGTCCGCTATATATACCGCCGCATTGTCATGATCACCGGTCAAAAGCACAGGCTCAACGCCTGCCTCGCGCACCTGAGAGGATATGAGGGCTGACTGGGGCCGCAATGTGTCAGCCAGTGCGATGAACCCTGCCTCAATGCCGTCTACGGACACATAGATCATGGTACAGCCTTTGTCTAAATAGGGGCCTGCTTTCTTCTCAAGCTCATCTGTCCTTATGCTGTGCTCATGCATCATCTCCAGATTGCCTGCGATCACATCCTTTCCGTCGACCCTGGCTTTCACTCCCCTTCCCGGTATCATGGAGAAATCATCAGGCTGTGGGGTTGGATCATCATGATCTTCCTGATAACTTCGTACCACTGCCTTTCCTAAGGGATGTTCCGACCTTAGTTCGCTTCCTGCAGCGAAAAGATATATATCTTCATCTGTAAATCTGTTATCTATACTGCATACTGTGTTTACTTTGGGTGTGCCGAATGTGAGGGTCCCTGTCTTATCGAATACTATCTTCGAGACCTTCGCCATACGTTCTAAAGCATCTCCCTCTTTCACGAGAAAACCGTGCTTCGTGATGTTCCCTATGGCCGCCATTATGGCCGTAGGCGTAGCCAATACCAGTGCACAGGGACAGAAAACTACCAGGATAGTCACTGAACGGATGATCTCATGGGTGAATATCCATGTGAGCACAGCTGAAGCAAGGGCGATCACCACGATCCACGTAGCCCATCTGTCTGCCAGTCTGACGATCTTGGCCTTCCCTGCATCTGCCGATTGGACGAGACGTATCATGCGCTGTATGGAGCTGTCCTCCCCCACTTTCACAGCTTCCATATCAAAGGCCCCGAACTGGTTCACAGTACCGCTGGAAACTTCATCTCCTTCTTCCTTGTCTACCGGAAGGGATTCTCCCGTCATCACAGCCTGATTTATAGATGTTTGTCCTGAGATTATAAGGCCGTCTACAGGGACCGTCTCGCCGGGCAGGACCCTTATATGGTCGCCCACCTCAACTTCCTCCGCCTTTACTATATGCTCTTTTCCGTCTTTGATGACCCGTGCGGTGCGGGGTGTGAGATGCACCAGTTTTTCTATACCGGCCCGTGCTCTTGCGACTGTGAGTTCTTCAAGCAGTCCTCCCAGCTGCATGATGAATGCGACCTCTCCTGCGGCGAATATCTCCCCTATTACCACCGATGCTATCAAAGCTATGGATACGAGGACGTCAGCTTTTATATCGAACTCCGTGATCAGGCCCACTACAGCTTCGAGTACTATAGGTGTGCCGCACAATATTATGGCGACCCAGGCCAGATCAACAGGTGTAGACACCCCTAAAAGACTTATCACGAGAGCTATGCCGGAAATTGAAAGAAAGATGATGTCCCGCTTTGTACCGCCGAATTCCAATATTTTTTCAAGTGTTTCCATCGTTCTCCTCCTGTTATCCTGCATCATGTGCCTTGACACAGCTATACTATACCCATAGGGGTATATGTTTGTCAAGGGGAGAACTATAGAGAGCCGGGTAGATATGATCACATAATATCCCTATCCCATATTGGCGAACCGCTCCACTGCTTTCGTGAATTCATCGATGGTCTTGTCCGGATCCCCGTGTTCCAGGCCGTCTCTGACACAATGTCTGATATGTCCTTCAAGGACTACCTGTCCGCACTTGTGTATCGCCGATTTTGCCGCATTCATCTGTGCGAGGACGTCTTCACAGGGGACATCCTCGTCTATCATCCTATCTATGGCCTGTAACTGGCCTATTATCTTCTTTATCCTGAGATGGAGATTTTCAGAGTCCATACACTGTTTCATCATCGTCCCTCCTTATCTGTCGATGTCATATCTTTCGCCCAGTATCTCGCAGCTTTTACTGCACGTTTCCAGCGTCTGATGTGTTCCTGCCGCCTGTTTTCATCCATGGCCGGGGCGAATTCTCTGTCTATGGCCACGATGTTTTTTATGTCACCTGCAGAATCCCAGTATCCTGTGGCAAGGCCTGCAAAATATGCGGCCCCGAGGGACGTGGACTCTACACAGGACGGCCTTATGACCTTTTTATCCAAGATATCGGCCTGGAACTGTAAGAGGAAATCGTTGGCCGCCGCACCTCCGTCCACCTTCAGGCTGTCCATGGATCTGCCCATGTCTTCTTCCATGGCATCCAGAAGGTCCTTGGTCTGATAGGCTATGGATTCCAGGACAGCACGGGCTATATGGTTTTTATTGGTGCCTCTCGTGATGCCGAATATGCTCCCCCTGGCATGAGGCTCCCAATAGGGGGCGCCGAGCCCTACGAAAGCAGGCACCACCACGACGCCTTCTGTATCCTTTACTGACATGGCCATCTTTTGCGTCGCCGGTGCATCAGGTATGATCTCCAGCTCGTCTCTGATCCACTGTACAGCTGCTCCCGCCACGAAAACAGAGCCTTCAAGAGCATAAAAGACTTTCCCGTCAAGACCGTAGGCTATGGTGGTGAGAAGTCCGTTTCGGGAGACCAGGGGCTCCTGTCCCGTGTTCATAAGCATGAAGCCGCCTGTGCCGAAAGTCATCTTGGACTCCCCTTCATCGAAGCATGTCTGGCCGAAAAGGGCCGCCTGCTGGTCGCCGGCTGCGCCTGCAACGGGTATCTCTTTTCCGAATATATGCTTTTCGGTATATCCGTATATACAGGATGAAGGCCTGGGGTCCGGGAGCATGGCCTCCGGTATGTCCAAAAGTTCCAGCAACTCATTGTCCCAGCACAGTTCATGGATGTTGAACATCATAGTCCTTGAAGCGTTGGAATAGTCCGTCACGTGGGCTCTCCCTCCCGTGAGCTTCCAGATGAGCCAGGTCTCTACCGTGCCGAAGAGCAGCTGTCCCTTTTCGGCCTTCTCCCTGGCCCCCTCTACATTGTCCAGTATCCACTTGAGTTTGGTGCCGCTGAAATATGCGTCTATTATGAGTCCAGTTTTTTCTTTTATGCGGTCCTCGAGCCCCGGCTGTTTTTTCAGCCAGTCGCAATATGCTGCAGTCCTCCTGCACTGCCACACTATGGCATTGTATATTGGTATGCCCGTATCCTTGTCCCAGACGATGGTGGTCTCTCTCTGATTTGTTATGCCGATGGCCTCTATGTTCTCATAGGTGGCATTTATCTTATACATAGCTTCCTGAGCCACACTCATCTGGGTGGACCATATCTCCTGAGGATCGTGTTCGACCCATCCGTTCTCAGGGTAATATTGCCTGAACTCTCTCTGAGCCAGAGATTTTATACGGCCCTTCCTGTCGTACAGTATGCATCTCGAACTCGTGGTGCCCTGATCGAGGGCCATGATGTATTTTTCCATATGGGCTCTGTATGATCTGTTATGTGATCATGTCCTCCCTTCTTCCGCACTGTATCCTGTCGTCGTAAACCCTATCTCAGTTCCGCTCTGCCGTCGATGGTAACATTATAAGGTCTGGTCACAGCGGCGTCAATTTTGTCCCATGACAGGCCTTTTTACGGCTCGGAAAAGACCGGTAACGTAACCTTATGGTCCGTGTGTACCGGCCCTCTCGTCTCACCTCATATCATTCCGGGATATTATTTATACTTCCCTGTTCTTTCTCCTATCCCTTTCCCACCTGTTTTTCCAGCTCTATCAATCGGTCTATGAGCTCTCCTTTTGTCATCTTCCTGTATTTGTCTTTGCCGGGACTGTCTTTTCCTTTGTTCTCCCGGCACTTTTTATCAACATGTTCGGGCCTGTCACCGTTCACAGTCGCTTTATACATACGCATATAGTCCCTAGCTGTGTACATGTTTATATCATACTCCAAGGCCGCAGCAGCCAGAGTGAGCTCTCCTGTATATATTTCCCTGCCGATGGACAGCCTCTCATCCTTCGTATATTTCATCAGTTTTTCTCTTCCTTTTTTCTCCTTGAGAATATACCTGCCAAAGTTCCGGCTGCACCTATGCCCATAAGAGCCAGCCAAAGGCCTATCATCGTTTCGTCCCCTGTCTTTACCGCATCATCGACCTTGCCGTTATATCCGGGGATACCCGGCTCATCGGGTCCCTCAGGGAATGTCGGATGATCAGGGTCATCGGGATCCACAGGCCCTACCGGCGGATCGTCCGGGTCGTCAGGGTCGTCAGGATCCACAGGTCCTACCGGTGGATCGTCGGGGTCGTCAGGCCCCACCGGTGTATCGGGGGAATATGTGTTGGTGATGTTGAATCCATTCACCTTGGCTGTATAGTTCGGAACTTTCTCCTCGGCAACGGAATAGACGATTTCTTTTCCGTCGGAGTACTTAGGCAAACCGTCAAAGGTCCATTGCCAGTTACCGTCTGCATCAGGCTCCACCGTAGTCCGTTTATCTAATAACTCTTTGCCGTCAGCTAAAAGGCGTATGGTTATCGAATCGGGTCTTTTTCCTGCCCGGTCATTATTGTCTTCCCATGTTTTGATGCCGGAAATGCTGATGGTCTCCGGTGTATAGCTGTTGGTTATGGTAAAGACTCCGGAATACTCGTCTTTGGTGACTTCAGATGTATATCCTTCGGGTATACTTTCTTCTTTCACTGAGTATTCTATTACTTCTCCGTCTTTCTTCTCATCCAGGCCGGTAAAAGTGCCCGTCCAGTTGTTGCCTTCGTTGAGTTCCAATTCATTTCCTGTTTTCTCTCCGTCCGCAAACAGTTCTACCATGACGCTGGCCGGGCGTATACCGTCCTGGTCGTTATTGTCATTCCACGCCTTTATAACGGTGACACTGGTCTTGCCCGGGGTATAGCTGTTGGTCACGTTATATCCATTATAGGTGGTAGTGTAGTCTGTTACGGCGTCTTCCGTAATGGTATCTCCTTCATATCTGTGCATATGTGCTGCAAGAGCTTTCCGCCTATGCCCCTGCCGCGATACTCTTTTTCCACATACAAACTGGAAATATTAGGTGTCAGATCTTTCCTTTCATGAAAATCGTTCTCGATGACTCCTGCCCCTCCGATCACCGCGTCTCCATCTGTCACCACATACCATCGTGGGATGCCGGTATTCACATCCCGGGGACCTCCCATGCTGTTTTCATACTCTGCCGCAGGTATGTCCCATTTTGAATGGAACCACGACGCATATCTTCTTTTATCCGGATCGTCTTTATCGACCCTCAACATTTCCATTATCGTGCCTTTCTAACGTAAGCTCTATAAAAATATCCCCATTATCTCGTTGGACACATCTATACCCTTTTCAGTGAGACATATCCTTCCGTTTTCGGCTATCAGCGACCCTTTCGTGATATATGCTTCCATTTCATTTTCAACATCGGGAAAGGCTCTAAAAAAATCTATACCGAACCGCTCTTTGAATTTTTCCGTATCTATGCCTGCGGCTTTCCTCAAAGCCGTAAACGCATAAGTACTCATCTGATCCTTCATGTTTTCTTTACGGATCTTTTCATCACTTATGGGCAGTCTGCCATTTTGGTTTGCAATAATATATTTATTGAAATCACATGTGTTGTGATATCTGCAGCCGTCAAAAAACGAATGAGCTCCCAGACCGATGCCGATAAAATCCTCAAAGTCCCAGTATTTCAGATTATGTCTGCATTCATATCCTTTCAGGGCGGCATTGGATATCTCATAGTTCATATAACCGTGTCCTTTCAGGAACTCCCTGCCCTTATGATACATATCTCTTTCAGTTCCATCGTCGGGGAGTTCCAACTCTCTCTTTTTATACAGGTCATAGAATGAGGTCCCTTCCTCCAGCTGCAGGCTGTAATAGGATATGTGAGGCACGCCTGTTTCCACGGCTCTCTCCAAAGAATCTTTCCATATATCCATGTCCTGTCCCGGCAATCCGAACATAAGGTCTATATTGACGTTGTCAAAACCTGCTTTTTCACACATCTCGAGGCTCTCATAAACATCTCCCGGATCGTGTATACGGCCTATGTTTTCCAATACTCTGTCGTTGAACGACTGGACACCCAGGCTCAGCCTGTTTATCCCGCTGTCTCTGTATATATCCAGAGTCTCTTTCATCAAAAGTCCCGGATTGGCCTCCACAGTCACTTCACTGTCTGCCGGAACATCAAAGCTGCCGCGGATCTTTTCCACGACGAGACCTATTTTTTCCCCATCTATAGCCGTGGGAGTGCCTCCGCCTATGAATATGGTGTCCACTTTCACAGGAATATCCTTCAGTGTATGTGCGATCGTCTGTATCTCTCCCAGCAATCCGCCGACGTACCGGTCCTTTTCTTCATGATCTTTATCATCAAAAGAAAGGAAGCCGCAATATCCGCACTTCCTCTCGCAAAACGGTATATGGACATAGATGCCTACGGTTTTTTCCCTATGATCTTTTTCAGCCATTGTGTCCCGCTTTTTTTCGAAATATCCATATGCATGTATCTGTCCTTGCCCTGAGCGATCCTCTCCTTCATCCTGGCATCCAGATAATGCTCCTGAAAAGACTCCCACCTGTATCCGCATTCCTGACATTCATAGTGGGATCCTGCTCCTCCGCCTACGCCTGCAGCCTTTACCTTGGTGATACCCAGTTCTCTTTCTTCGAGTATCTCCGGCATATCCGCCATGAGCGAAGTTACATATCTTATGGTATTTGTAGACCCGCAGTTATAGCAGGGTTTCCTTCCGTGATCTCTCATTTTTTTCACCTGTTTGCTCCATCGATGACTTTCCTACAGTCCGGCGCCAAACTCTCTTATTTTCTCCAGAGCATCTTTCGATTTGTTTTCTTCTCCGTGAAAGGTGAACACACCCATGTCCTGTGTCCCGGAATACTCCAGGATACTGTGATACTGGGAAATAGGGGCGTCGTACACGTCAGGGGATTCCGAACTCAGTATCAGTGCTGACTTTTTCACGTTGATCGTGCCTGTTGTATAGAATCTGGACACGGCTGACTGCAGCTGGCCGCTCCAGGACCAGTAATATACGGGACTTGCCAATAGGAGCATCTCTGTATCCTTCATTGCCTCATATATTTCCGCCATATCATCCTTCTGCACACATTGGCCGTCTCCCTTTGTGTGGCAGTATTCGCAGGCCAGGCACCCGTTTATCCTCTTATTACCCACTGGGACTGTTTTCACCTTATGGCCTGCGCTTTCTGCTCCCTCCGTGAAAGCTTCTACGAAAGCGCTGGTGTTCCCGTCAGGTCGCGGGCTTCCGTTCAGTATCAGTATGTTCATTTTTCCCTCCTTGTGATCCATATAGGCATAAATCTGCCCATATCGTATCATTTATTGTCATCGTACTTCAACACTGCGGTGAAAGCCTCCTGAGGCACTTCCACCCTGCCGAACTGACGCATCCTCTTCTTTCCTTCTTTTTGTTTTTCCAGCAATTTTTTCTTTCGCGAGATATCCCCTCCGTAACATTTGGCTATGACGTCTTTTCTGTATGCCCGCACAGTCTCCCGTGCGATTATCTTCTGCCCTATGGAGGCCTGTATGGGGACTTCGAACTGATGCATGGGGATGACCTCTTTCAGCTTCTCACAGACGAATCTCCCCCTTTGATAGGCTTTCGATTCATGTACTATCATGGAAAAAGCGTCGACCATCTCCTTGTTCAAGAGTATGTCCATCTTCACCAGATTGGATTTTTCGTACCTTATGAACTCGTAATCCAAGGATCCGTATCCCCGGGTCTTGGATTTGAGTGCGTCGAAAAAGTCGTATATGACCTCGTTCAAGGGCATCTCGTAATGGAGCTGGACCCTGTTCTCTGCGATATACTCCATGTGGAGCATCTTCCCTCTCCGCTGCTGGCATATCTCCATTATGTTCCCTACATAGTCCTTGGGCGTCATTATATCGGCCTTCACTATAGGTTCCTCGATGTGATCTATCTCCGTTTGGGGAGGCAGGTTCGAGGGGTTCTGCACCATGACTTCTGTGCCGTCGGTCTTCACCACCTTATATATGACGCTCGGTGATGTGGTGATGACAGCCAGATCGAATTCCCTCTCCAGACGTTCCACGATTATCTCCATATGGAGCAGTCCCAAAAATCCGCACCTGAAACCGAACCCCAAGGCCGTGGAGGTCTCAGGTTCGAACTCGAACGCCGCATCGTTTACCTGCAATTTTTCAAGTGCATCCTTGACATTTTCGTACTTTTCTCCCTCAGCGGGATATATGCCGCAGAACACCATGGACTGTGCTTTTTTGTATCCAGGCAGGGGCTCGTCTGCAGGATCGTTTTCCAAAGTGAAAGTATCTCCAACTCTGGCGTCTGCCACCTTCTTTATCCCTGCACATATGAATCCTACCTCTCCGGCCCTCAGATCCTTAGACTCCACGGGACCGGGCGAAAAGGTCCCCACTTCGGTCACTTCGTACTTGGTGCCGCTGTTCATCAGCCGGATCATGTCCCCCTTTTTCACTTTTCCGTCGAACACCCTTGCATAGATCACGACACCTCTGTAATTGTCATAATAGGAATCGAATATCAATCCCTTGAGCTTGCCATTTTCATCACCTGAAGGCGCCGGTATCCTGGATACCACTTCTTCCAGGAGTTCCTCTATCCCTATGCCTTCCTTGGCGCTTACCAGGGGCGCATCCTGGGCGTCTATGCCTATGACGTCCTCTATCTCCCGTTTCGCCTCATCGGGGTCTGCGCTGGCAAGATCTATCTTGTTGAGTACGGGAAGTATCTCCAAGTCCTCATTCAACGCCAGGTATACATTGGCAAGTGTCTGCGCCTCCACTCCCTGGGTGGCATCCACTACAAGGACGGCGCCTTCGCAGGCCGCCAGACTTCGTGACACCTCATAGTTGAAATCCACATGACCGGGAGTGTCGATGAGATTGAGTATATATTCCTTCCCGTCCTTTGCTTTATAAGACAATCTGGTGGTCTGGAGCTTTATGGTTATCCCTCTCTCCCTTTCCAGCTCCATGTTGTCCAGATATTGCTCCCGCATATCTCTTTTGGCCACCACACCTGTTTTTTCCAGTATACGGTCAGCCAGCGTGGACTTGCCATGGTCAATATGGGCTATTATGCTGAAATTCCTTATATTATCCTGACTCAACTCCGTTTTCCTCCGAGAGGTATTTTACTTGAAAATCCCCTTGATTTCAATGATAACATCTATTATACTGTCCTTTGTGAGTTATACTATACAAGTGAGGAGGAATTTTAATGGCAAACATTAAATCCGCAAAGAAGAGGATCAAGGTCATCGAGAAAAAGACCGCAAGAAACAGAAGGGTCAAGAACCACATCAAGGCTGTACTCAAAAGTTTCAACGCAGCTTTGGCAGAGAACGATCTGGAAACAGCAGCGGACGAACTGAAGATCGCAGAGAAAAAACTCATGCAGGCGGCTGCCAAGGGAACTATTCACAAAAAGACTGCTTCCCGAACTGTATCGAGATTGGCCAAGAGACTCAACAAGGCGAAAGCCCAGTAATTCTCACCCGTCTCACGAAGCTATATCATATAAGTTAAATATGATGAAAGCCGGAAGTGTCTCCCGGCTTTTTTATTACCATCTTTATCTATCCTTGCCGCAGCATTCCGCTCGTTATGTCCAAGATCTCTGCTACGTGTCGTCCGATGCCTTTACTTTATAAAACTTTTAAGGGCATCCACTTCTGTCTTGGCATGGCTGTCATACAGATCCTGTGAAGCATACAGGACATAGCCTCCTGCTCCCGCGTTCCTCAATTTCTTGATCTGGGCCCTTATGGCCGTTTTGTATATGCCCCATCCTTTATCGTCACTGAACTTCTGACCTGTCCTGTAAAGGGCCAGTCCTATGTAAAGCTCTGTGTCTTCATCGGTGTGCAGCTTAGACCAGGCGCTCAACCTGTTGGAGAACATCTTGGTCTTCCCGTCGGATCCCCATCTGTCAGTCCAATATATCTGCGGTATGACGGCGTCACAGTATTCATCGGTAGAAAGCCACTTGTTTATATCGCAGCCGCTCCCTCTGGCATTGTCCAGATTGCCCTGGGGACTTATGGAAAAATACAGATCGTTTTCCTTGGCCTGTTCATAGACGGCCTGGACCATTTTGTTCACGTTCTTCCTCTTGTTTGCTGCTGAAGGATCGTTGGCAACTTTCAGATATCCGGTATTGCTCCAGCTCACGTGTGACTTATCATAGTTTGTCTCATTTATAGTGGCATAACCTTTTTTTGCGTGGTAAAAATAGTCGTCGAAATGGATCCCGTCAAGATCATATTGGGAAAGTTCGTCTACCGCTATCTGTATACGTTTCGTGGAATAGGTGTTGGCCGGGTTCATGAAAGTGTTATATGTCATCCTGTATGGGTTGAGCCATGCATGGATATCCAGCCCTGCATCATGGGTTTCCTCTATGACTATCTGTAAAGGATCGTAGCTGTATGTCTCTGCTGCGGTCTTTGAACTCGTGGCATCGGAGTCCAAATACTTCGACGCTTTGAAAGTCTCGCTTTCCCACGAAGCGTCATTGAATGCCCTTACATGAAAATATATTTCGTTGCAGCCGATCTCCTTGGCATCATCTATGACCTTCCTTATGTTAGTCCTGAATTTGCTTTTTGACTTGTTTTTGAGTCCTAAGGTAGAAAAGTCCACGAAGGCTATCCACAGACCCCTGTGCTCCCCATCGATCTCAGCTACCCTCAGATCTTCATCGGTATCCTCTCCTGTGGAGCCGCCATCAGCAGCATACCCCACAGTTACAGTACCTGTTACCATCAACATGGATAAAAATATGGCTATGATTTTCCTCATCACATTTTTGTTCATAACGCAACACCTCTGTTCCTCGCTCTGTTTTTTATTACTGCCGGATACACTCTATTAGATCCGGGAAGCGGATTCAATAAAGGCGAAATCATCTTCACATAATCTATAGATACCTATCAAACCTCTACACATTATCCCGTGACTGATTTGACTTTGGAAAGATTATCGTTTAAAATTTAATTGTAAAAAGAAGAGAGTCTTTCAAGAAAGAGAGAGCGACAGACCTGTGAAAATCAGGTCTATCGTTTTTCATATAAGTTTCTGCACATTATTTCCTCATATCTGCATAATTTATTCTGTTTTATATGCAGATAAAACGGGTGCGACTCGATTTTCTGCATATAATATGTTATAATAATATGCAGAAAGGATGGTGTGATATGAGGAAATTCGATTACTCTTTTTTAAACAACGGCGCAAATTTGGTGAATCTTACTTCAAATATTTCGGCATTGAAAACAATGGCGGGAGTGCGAAAAGAGGAATATACTCAAATTTTTACGGAGTTAGAGGCAATTGCAAAAGCACAGTCGGTCAAAAGCTCTAATGCTATTGAGGGCATCGTTACAAGTGACGAGCGTATTGCCGCTATCGTCAATCAAAACAGCGCTCCGTTGGATCATAATGAAGCAGAAATTGCCGGATATAGGGATGCATTGAATGAAATTCATTTGGACTATGAGCGTATTGATTTTTGTGAACGTGATATTTTGCATTTGCATGAAATGATGATGGCATTTGCAGGTTATGGATATGGCGGCCGATATAAAACAGACGATAATGTGATTTTGGAAATCGATACAGACGGAAACAGGCGTGTTCGTTTCCATCCCACCCCTGCAAATGAAACGCCAAAGGCTATGGAACAGTTAGAGCTTGCCTATATGGAAGCACGTAGTGACGCCAATATAAACCAACTACTATTGATCCCTTGCGTTATTTTAGATTTTCTCTGCATACATCCATTTGGTGATGGTAACGGCAGAATGTCACGTCTGTTATCGTTACTGCTCCTATACAAGAATGGCTTTGATGCCGGAAAATATGTGTCCTTTGAAGAGCAAATCAATAACCACAAAGCCTATTATTACGAATCTCTTCGTCGATCTTCTGACGGTTGGGAATCAAATGAAAATAGTTATTTCCCATTTATTGAGAATTTCCTGTCTATGCTTTATATATGTTATAAAGAGTTGGATAAACGCTTTGCAGTCGTACATGGGAAAAAGATCACAAAGAAAGCCCGCATAGAAGCAACGGTATTAAACAGTCTGACCCCTATTTCCAAAGCCGAAATATGTAAGATCCTCCCCGATGTCAGTCCGACAACAGTTGAAGCAGTCCTCGGTGCAATGGTAAAGAGCGGTGCAATAAAACGGATCGGATCGGCAAGATCTACGCGTTATATCAAGGCATAGTATAAGGTGACTTCAATGGATATGATTTCATTTAAAAAAGAAGTGTTACGACTAATTGCATTTCGGCAAGAGGGCGAATATTGGGATTTCAAAAAGGATACATTCACTTGTTTCTCCGACATCTTCTCCGACATTTTCTCCGACGCGCTATGGCTTTTCCTTAGGGGACATTCACTACCTTGGGATGTATTATTAAGAAGTTGTTGTTGACAAGGGAGTCAGTACTGGTTACAATGCGAGAATAGATTTTCTCACGAAATATATCGATACTCTGCATGGATATTAAATTGACGGTTATTTTTTAGAAACGATATGATGTGTCCACCAATCGAAGAGTTCATCAAACTACTTTTCTTAAAAACGGCTTTGACGTCATCTTGACGTCAAAATTCAAAAAAACAGCATAAAATGCATATAAAACAAATATATATTGTGTTAAATCATGATTACATAACACCATATATAGTATAATTTTAAAAATGATAATATATGCTATAATAACTTTATAAAAGACTTCACCTGTGTCCCGGCACACACCGGGAAGGAACGGAGGAAACATGAGTACACATATAAACGCTGCCGATAAAGGCGATATAGCCGAAAGCATACTGCTTCCCGGCGACCCCCTCAGGGCCAGATATATAGCGGAGAACTTTTTGGAAGAACCTGTGCTGTACACCGACATAAGGAACATGTACGGATATACCGGAAGGTACAAAGGCTGCCCGGTCTCCGTCCAGGGCACAGGTATGGGTATGCCCTCCATGGGTATCTATTCCCACGAACTCATCCACGAATACGGCGTGGAGAATCTCATAAGAGTGGGGACCTGCGGAGCTTTCCAGGACTGCATAAATATGGGTGATGTCATACTGTCACTGGCCGCATCGACCGATTCCAACTATGTCCATACCTTCGGTCTTCCCGGGACCTATGCGCCCTCGGCTTCATGGGAGCTCCTGCAGAAGACCATGGAATGCAACAAACACGTGCGTATCCCCATCACAGGCGGTAACACTGTTTCATGCGACGTCTTTTATGAGTTCGATCCCGAATGGTGGAAAAAGTGGGCAAGCATAGGAGTCCTCGCCGTGGAAATGGAGGCCGCCGCCCTCTACATGGAGGCCGCTGCCGCCGGCAGGAACGCCATCGCCATGATGACCGTCACCGATATGTTCCCTACAGGTGAGAAAGCGACTACGGAAGAAAGGAAAAAAGCAAGCCCCGGAATGATAACCCTTGCCCTTGAAGTTGCAGTTTCATAAGCGACATAAGCACGATTTTTTGAAAGCAAAACCATACAGAAGAAAAAGAAAACGGGAAAGCATATCTATCTTTCCCGCTTTTTATCATGCTGTATATCCGCCGGTCATCATTCGCAACGTTTCCTGAGTTTTTCCCACTGCTCATCCACATAGTTTTGGGCTTCTTCTATCATCCATTCATTGCCCTTGGCAAACATGTGCTTGAACCTTCCCTGTTTTGAAAGGAAGTCCGCCACCGGCAGTTTCTTTTTAGGCTCATACGTAAGGCGCCATGTCCCGTGCTCTATCTCATACAGAGGCCACACGCAGGTGTCCACTGCCAGTCTGCATATCTCTGCCAGATCTGCCGCATCATATATCCACCCTCTGGGACAGGGGCTCAGTATGTTCAAAAAAGCCGGCCCCTCTGTATATATGGCCTTGTGAGATTTTTCATGAAGGTCTTTGAAATCCCTCGTGAATGTCGTCTGGGCCACATAGGGTATATTATGGGCCGCTATTATGGCCGTAAGATCCTTTTTGTTCTGTATCTTTCCCGGTGAACATGACCCTGTAGGCGATGTGGTGGCATCGGCGAACCTGGGTGTGGATGAGGATCTCTGTATGCCTGTGTTCATATACGCTTCATTGTCGTAGCAAACGTAGACCATGTCATGCCCCCTCTCCATGGCACCGGAAAGAGACTGTATCCCGATGTCATATGTACCTCCGTCTCCGCCGAAAGCTATGAATTTGAAATTATCCTTTACCTTTCCTCTTTTCTTGAGAGCTCTGTAGGCAGTCTCCACTCCCGAACAGGTGGCTGCTGCATTGGCAAAGGCAGTATGGATGTAACTGTCTTCATATGCCGTATAGGGATACATGAAGGTGGATACTTCCAAACAGCTGGTAGCATTGGTGACCACTGCTTTGTCTTCAGGCTCAAGGGCTCTGAGGACTCCTCTCACAGCCACTCCCGCGCCGCAGCCGGCACAAAGCTTGTGTCCGCCTGCCAGTCTTTCTTTTTTCTCTACTTCTTTCTTCAAACTGTACGTCATATCCTCACCTCCCTACCTGAATCTGGAATCTCTCACGCCGATATATCTGTAAACGTCTCCCGGGTCGTCATTATCATATATGACGAAGAGGTCCTGATAGATATCATAGAAATCCTCCACCGTTATATCACGCCCGCCGAGGCCGTAGATATAGTTCACTGCGTAAGGCTTGTTTTCCAGATCGTAAAGAGAGTTCCTGGCTTCATTGAAAAGGGGCCCTCCGCTGTTTGAAAAGCTCTCTGCCTTATCCATTATGGCTACTGCCTTTACCTTGCACATGGCCTCTGCCAGCGGGATCCTTGGGAAGGGCCTGAACACTCTGAGTTTTATGAGTCCGACTTTTTTCCCCTCGGCCCTGAGTCTGTCCACCGCTTCTTTTCCCGTTCCTGCAGAGGATCCTATGCAAACCAACGCCACTTCGGCATCGTCCATCATATATTCCTCGAAAAAGCCGTACTTTCTCCCTGTCATCTCTTCGAATCGTTTTGCAGTATCCATTATGACAGGCATGGAATCCTTCATTGCCTGGGCCTGCTTTCTCTTTATCTCCATATAGTAGGGAGAAATACCGTAAGGGCCCACTGCCAGAGGATTCTCATGTTTCAAAAGGTAATTTTCCGGCTCGTATTCTCCCACGAACTCCTTTACCTTTTCATCCTCTATCAATTCGATATTGGACACACCGTGACTCGTTATGAACCCGTCCTGACATATCATGATGGGCAGCCTGCATGCCTCGCTTATAGGCATGGCCTGGATCATATTGTCATATACTTCCTGGTTGGTCTCGGCATATATCTGGAGCCATCCGCTGTCCCGGGCTCCCATTGAATCGGAATGATCGTTGTTTATGTTTATGGGACCTGTCAACGCTCTGTTCACCACCGCCATAGTGATAGGCAGCCTTGAAGAGGCCGCAACATAAAGGAGTTCCCACATGAACGCCAGGCCTGCAGACGAAGTTGCCGTTACCGCCCTTGCTCCTGCTGCCGATGCACCCATTACAGTGGACATGGCACTGTGTTCGGACTCTACGGCGATAAACTCCGTATCGACCTCTCCGTTGGCTATATATCCCGAAAAATACTGAGGTATCTCCGTGGAAGGAGTGATGGGGAAAGCTCCCATTACATCGGGGTTTATCTGTTTCATGGCTACCGCCACCGCCTCATTGCCGCTGAGTCTGTCTTTTACAGCCATCACTTCTCCTCCTTTACAAAATCTATGGCATCGAAGGGACATACTTTTACACATATGCCGCATCCTTTACAATGCATATAGTCGAAGTCCAACCTCTTACCGTCCTTTACCGGTATGGAGCTGTCAGGACAAAAGGGTACGCAAAGCATACAATGCTTGCATTTGTCCTCTAAAAATACCGGCATCATTATGCGCCACTCGCCCGTGTTGTTGAGCATGGAAGTGGCAGGCTCATATATCTCCGCACCTACTGTGAGCTCCTGCCATGTGGATCGCTCATTTATGTCTTTTGCTTTTTTCAACATGATATACCTCCCCTTCGATGATCAGCTTCTCACTTTGTCGCCCACCTTTACCTCCTGGAGAGCTTTTTTGAGGGCCTGCATATTTCCGTCTATTACCTGAGGCTTATGTGCGAATTTATGTTTGAATGATGCTTCCATATCGTTGATGAACTTGTCTTCCCGTATCACTCCGCTGATCTTCACTACCGCTGCGAGCATCGGTGTGTTGGGAAAATTCCTTCCCAGGGTCTCCATGGATATCTCCGCTGCATCTATGGTGCATATCTTTCCCTTGTAGCCGTTCAGAAAAGGACGCAGCTCCTCCGGGTCTTTATTGGTGTTTATGATGACCGCACCTTCCTCTGAAAGTCCACCCGTCACGTCTACTGTTTTCAGCAGAGTCTCGTCCACTACAGCCACATAGTCCGGCTTGTAGATGTTTGAGTGGACCTTGCAATGAGTATCCGTTATCCTGTTGTATGCCGTTATGGGAGCGCCCATCCTCTCCGGGCCATATTCAGGGAATCCCTGCACATGTTTGCCCGAGCTGAACGCCACGTCAGCCAAAAGCAGACAGGCTGTCTTTGCGCCCTGCCCTCCTCTGCCGTGCCACCTGATCTCGACGGCACGATTTCCGGCCTGTTCTCTGGTCAAAGTCATCGTTATCGTTCCTCCTGTTTCACATCCCGCTCTCAGCGGTAATATACATCGGTGATGTCATCCATGATCCGATGCTGTCCGGTGCCTCATAAAAAAACTTCACCCTGTAAAAGGACGAAGTCAGATTCGTTATACCACCTGTTACAGCATACCATCATATGCGTTCCCTGTTACGGGGGATTCCGTACAGGCTTACTGAAAGATTCAGCCTGTCAACTCGGGAGTGATCTTCCGCTGTATCCCCATTGGATATCGGGCTTTCACCATCCCCGACTCGCTGTATCCGGGAAAACAGTTTACTGTCTCCGTCAACGTCTTTCATATTCATTTGCCCTTTCCTCTGTCATCTTTTGACTCAGAGGAAATCCTCGTTAAGAGTACATGATAAATAGTATCATGTCAAGAGAAAATTGTATTTCAAAACAATTATTTTTTATATATATTGTGTTGTGACACAAAATATTAGATTATAGGCCTCAGTACACCTTTGACTCTGCTGCTTGCACATGAAATCATCACACCTTAACCTTGGAGCATTTCGTCGATGAGCTTTTCTGCGATATCCTTCTTGCCTGCAGCCGCTGTCATCTGTCCTTCACTGCGGATGATAAAAGCCCTGTGTTCCCCTTCCCTTATATGGGAAAGATCATTGGCCACCACCAGATCGCAGCAGTTCTTTTCCTTCAGTTTCAGCGCAGTGTCTATCAGTACTTCCTCAGATACTCCGTCTAAAAGCTTGAAGCCCACGAGGAAAGTTTCCGGGCTGATGTCTTTTATGATGGATATTATCTTTGGCGTCCTTTTCAGCTTGATTATGAGATCGTCCTCATAGGACGATATTTTGTCATCGGTGATGCCGCCGGAGAAACTGCGTATGTGGTCGTAAAAACTCTGTCCCTCTCTGACAGAGTTGGCCAAAGCCTCTGCCGTAGTCACATAATCGACGCTGTAATCGGACACGGCCATAGAATGTATGAAAAAATGTATATCATTTTCCGTCAACACGGTCTCGACTTTTTCTTTGAGATCGTCAGTTCCTGTGATCTCTATTATGTCAACCGAATCGCCTGCCCTGTCTGCATTTTCGATCAAATCAGGGGCATCTCCTTCCGATCTCTCCGGAAAGGGTATGACGGCATTCTCGGAGCATATATAAAATATCTTCTCCACCTTATCGCCGGCCCGTTCCATGAGTTTTTCAGCTATGATGCTGCCCAATTTCCCCGTACCGCCGTTGGTGATTTTCCTTACATTATCTATCCTCTCGCTGGTGCCGCCGGCTGTTATCACGATATTGTACTTCACCGGCTATGCCTCCTCTAAAACATTTTCTATATATCCGATGATAGTTTCTCTGTCTGCCAGTTTTCCCGCTCCCTCATCGCCGCATGCCAGTCTCCCCTCGGCTGGCTCGATGAAAAGACAGCCGTGTTTCTTCAGTTTTTCCATGTTTTCCCTGACTATGCTGTTTTCGTACATCGCAGTATTCATGGCCGGAGCAATGACAACTTTTGCTTTCGTTGCCATGACTGTAGTGGAAAGCATGTCATCTGCTATGCCGTTGGCTATTTTACCTATGATATTGGCAGTGGCAGGGACTATAAGGAAGAGATCCGCCTTTTTTGCAAGACTTATATGCTCCACCTCCAAATGTTCTCTTTCTTCGAACATATCAGTAACGACCTTATTCCCCGACAGGGTCTCCATAGTCAGAGCAGTAATGAATTTCTGGGAGTTTTCCGTCATTATCACATCCACACAGGCTCCCCGGCCCTTGAGATAGGATATTATGTCACAGGCTTTGTAACATGCGATGCCTCCGCATATGCCGATCACTATATTTTTATCTTTGAACATTTCCTGCCTCTCGTTCCTACCTTATGAAAAAACGCTGAGAGCTCAGCGTTTTTTTGGAGCGGATGACGGGAATCGAACCCGCGTATCCAGCTTGGGAAGCTGACATTCTACCATTGAATCACATCCGCAGATATCAAAGCTCTCGTTCT